>CAYGNA010000145.1:0-8990 GCA_964351065.1 uncultured Pseudomonadales bacterium | reverse complement strand
GCCCGCCGCGACCCCAGCTCAACGAGTGGGGTTGGGGACATTGGGCTGACGCTGCCGACACCGTCGAATGGCGCCACCGGTACGGCCGCCAAAGGTGTGATATCAGGTGCAACCATCACGGTTACCGATGCCAGCGGTGCTAACGTACCCCTCGCGTCTGGTGGGACAACGGGTGCAGGCGGTTCCTACAGCCTCGTCTTCACCAAAGATGCCATTGAAGCCGGTATCATCGCACCGCTGACCGTGACCATGACCGGTGGTTCGTCGGTCTGTGACTACGATGCCGTTGGCACCGATGATGATTGCCCTGTGGGTGATGGCACATTTGCTGCTTTTGGTGAGTCTTTTGACCTGCCTGCAGACTTCACTTTGTCCGGCATTATCCCAACCATTCCAGCGGATACCGCGACTTCAGATCCTGTTGTTACCGTGAACGTCACACCAGCATCAGATCTCGCCGCATCTCTGGCACAAGCCTCTGCTGCTGGCAGTGCATTGACGGCAGAAGAAGTTGCTGCTGCCAATGCCGAGGTGTTAGGTCTGATTCAGGCCATCACCGGCATCGACATGAGTGGCACGGACCTGACCTCGGTGCCGGTCATTGACCTTGCGGCCCTGGATGCTACCAGTGATGCTGCGTCAGACGCGTCTTACGCACTCATCGCCTTTGCCGCTGCTATTGTCGCCGATATTGATGCAGGCGCACCCGATGTGAAATCTGTACTCACCCGGCTCAAGGCTGAAATTTCGAGTTCAGGCGGCAACGCCACCGGTTCTGGTACCAGTCTCGGTCGCATCGCGAGCTCGGTCGCCAAGTCGCTGGACACCGTCAATCAGAAACTCGCCAATCGTGGCATCACCAAAGCGGGTCTGGTGAACGCAGCCAACAACGCGAGCAATAATGCCCAGATTTTTGCGGGTCTCGGCACCGATCCAGTTACTGTGCCGCCGGTTGTTACCCCGGGTGGTACTGGCGGTGGCGCAGAGCCGCTGCAACTAGCGCGCACTTTTGTCAACCAATTGAGCGCAGTGATCAACAGCGCTGTTGCAACAACAGGTGCAGACGGTTTTGGCGGCACCACCGCCAGCGCTACCGAGGCATTTGCTACCGAGCTTGATAGTGTTGCCAGACTGAACAGTTACTCAGCCACCGCTGCGTTACTGCAGCTCGAAAGCGCGATTCTTGCGGCCGATGATTTCATTGCCGACGGCACAACGGAGGAGATCACAGTCGGCGTCCTGGGCACCATGACCAAGAGTGCAGACGGTAACACTATCACCATTACCGACGCCGTTTCAGCCTACACAGACGAGATGTCCGGCATAGAGGCCGTGCTGACAATTCCGACAGGCACACGAGTAGGCGTTGGGACAACAGGCAGTTTTTCTGCTGATAACGTTACCCTGGTCACCAGCGACCCGGCAGGTACTGTACTTGAGACGTTCACCGGCGCCCTTGCGATGACTTTTGCGCCAGAAGCTGGCGACATCGGCCTTAAGTCATTTTCCCTGACAGGTAACATCGTTGGTAGTACCGCTGGCACGAGCTTTGGCGTTGACCTGTCCGCCACCGATCTGGCTGGCATCACCTCAGAGCAGTCTTCGGGTGGCGGCGTCACGGGCAACTACTCAGCCACATTCAGCTTCGATAGTGCGAGCACCGATGCCTTGAGTATCACCTTTTACGGCGTCATCCGATCAGCAAGTCAGTCGTTTACGGTGAGTGCCGGTAGTACCACCCTCATGGGTGCCGTCACAAGAGTCGGTACGACCGATGTCAACGTACTCACTAACGGTACTGTCTACCTGACGCTGATCCTGGATACGGCAGCCGGTTCACTGACCAGCGGTGTCCTGACAATTGGCTCAGGCCAGGCCGCCACCGAGGTGGGCACGCTGAGCAGCAACGGGGTGATTACCTACTCCGATGACTCAATCCAGTCACTGCCGGCGCGTATCTTCTAGGATCGACCGACAAGCGTGACAACTAAAAAGGGGCCAGATTTGGCCCCTTTTTTTTGCTTTCACCTTCATGTCAAACCGACTTGAAGTATCAACGCTCACTCAAACCTTTGGCATCAACAGCCCAACTCGTCCCCGGGTTGATCCAGGTACTCACTCAGGCCATAACCCACGCGGTTACCGTCTAGCGTGTACTCGGTCATCCCTTCGCCAATATAGGTCACCTGCTCCGAGCGCCGGTTGCGTAGCGGGATAAAGCCTTTTACCTTGCCTTCCACCCGGTGTTTGTCGCCATTCTCGAGGGTGACATCGGCACAGAGCGCCTGATGAAACCGCGTGCCCGGTTCATAGTCGGTCGTCAAATCAATTTCAGTCACCCGCAGGAACTTGTCGCCTTTATGGAACATGCCGCCACGTCGATCCCCGACCACCGATAGCACCATACCCAGGTCATCACCAAAGTTGCCCGTAATCCAGCGATATGAGCGGATAGACTGCCAATAGCGTGGTCCCCAGGAATGATCACGCAATCCGTAACCAGTAATTTCAATCACCGGTTCTCCCTCAACCGCCAGGGTGCCAGCAATACGCATATGCTGCTCATAGTGAGCACGGGCAAAATCGTTGCCATCATCCGGATCGCCCACATGACCATACAAAGGGCCCACGCCCTGGTGGACCAGATCCAGTGTCATTTTCTTGAATGGGTTGGACTTAAACGCTTTGCCGGGATCCTGCATTGCACGGGGATCGGCCATAAACAGTGCCGAGCCCTCATAAATAGTACGTAATTCATAGCCCGGCTCAATGACGGTAATTTTCGCACCACCGGCATCCCAGCCGTCATTGCTCGTAATGTCAGGTTTTTTGTAATTGAAGAAAGCCGAGCCATCGGGATTGTAAACAATCACCGTCATTTCGGCGTACCCTTCATTGGCCCGGTTGCCCATACGGATGAATCCTCCGCGGTTGTGGCTCGGATCAAAAAAGTTGAAATAGACTGACTCGTTAAAGTTTGATTCTGGTCCCAGCGGGTGGGTGTAGTCGTCTTCTGGTTTGACGTTGCCCACAATATTGATCTTGCCCATCTTCCCCTCTCCTTACATCAATGTTGCCAAAATGCTACACCAATGAATTGATCAAGTATAATGGCGCCCTTTTGTGAACGAGGCGACTTAAATTGGACATTATCGACAACATGCGGCGCATCATTCGCAAAGAGGCTGACGCGGTCAGCGCAATCAACGTCACACCGGAGTTCGAGCAGGCTGTTAAACTCCTGCTCGCCTGCAAAGGCAAGGTGGTTGCCACGGGTATCGGGAAAGCGGGCTTTATCGCCCACAAGTTTGCCGCAACGCTCTCCTCCACGGGCACACCAGCCGTTTACGTGCATCCGGCAGAAGCAGGCCACGGCGATATGGGCATGGTGACACCCGACGATGTGATCGTCGCATTTTCCACCAGCGGCAAGTCACATGAGGTCATTCAGATGCTGGAAATTGCCAGGCACCTCGACGTCACGCGCGTGATCGGCGTTACGGCACACACTGATTCCAGGCTTCGCGACCTGAGTGAGATTATCCTGGACATGGGACCGGATATTGAAGAGCCCTGCCCGCTCAACCTGACACCCAGCGCGACGATTGCCGTTATGCATGCCATCGGAGATGCACTGGCGTTGACGCTGCTGGAACTGAAAGGCTTTACCAAGGAAGACTATGGCAAGCGCCACCATTCTGGCTACCTTGGTTCCATCACCCGCGCGCAGTCCCCGGAGTAGGCGTGATAGAACTGGATCCGGCGGTTGTCGCAGAACAGTATGTTGAAGAGATTCGACAGGAAGTGCTGGAAGCAGGCCAGCCCGTCAATGTCGTTGGCCTCATAGCCACAGACGATCTGCCATCCATCTCTTACGCAAAGGCAACCAAACAGAAATTTGACGAAATAGGCATCAGTTATGATCTGCGCCAGGTAGAACGGCTGTCGCTGGAACAGGCAATTGTGGATGCCAACGCCGATACCGACGTGCATGGCATCTTCATTTACTTCCCGGTTTTCGACAATCAGCAGGACAGTTACCTGCGAAACCTGGTCGATTTCACCAAAGACATCGAAGCAGGCAGCATGTACTGGGTGCGCAAGCTGTACTCCAATGATCGCCTCGCCCTGGCGCACGACCCAGAGAAAAAGGCGCTCCTGCCATGTACGCCACTTGCCATCATCAAGATGTTAACCGCCGTCGGAGCCTATGGCGAAGTTGATGTGGCCCGGCCAGGAGAGGCCCGGCCAGGAGAGGCCCGGCCAGAAGAGGCCCGGCCAGAAGAGACCCGGCCCATTGAAGGCAAGCGCGTCACCATATTCAACCGGAGTGAAGTTAACGGCCGTCCCCTGGCGGTGATGATGTCGAATGACGGTGCCCAGGTTTTCTCGTTCGACGTAGGTGGGCCGATGC
This sequence comes from uncultured Pseudomonadales bacterium, assembly GCA_964351065.1. Lineage (GTDB taxonomy): Bacteria > Pseudomonadota > Gammaproteobacteria > Pseudomonadales > Azotimanducaceae > JANQJA01. The sequence goes on along the minus strand of CAYGNA010000145.1, from coordinate 4,576 downwards.
TCTTTGAAAACGCCAAACCTTTCGAGTCGCGCATTACACGAGCAGAGGCACTCGCACAGTCTGATATCGTCGTTACCGGTGTACCCAGCAGGTCATTTGAAAAAATTCGCACGAACGAGATACGCGAAGGCACGGTCTGCATCAACTTTTCCTCTATCCCGAATTTTGACGATGACATCGAAACGCACACAAATATTTATATACCCCGGGTCGGGCCGATGACGGTTGCCATGTGCATGCGCAACACCCTGCGCCTGTTTCGCAATTTTCATCAGGACGCGAGCGACAAACATGTTGGGTAGCCAGCAGGTTAATGCCTATCTCTGCGAACTGGCCAGTAGTAGCGGAACGCCTGGTGGTGGCGCAGCGGCAGCCGTAACCGGCGCCCAGGCGGCAGCATTGATGTCAATGGTGTGCAATCTGACACGAGATGGCAGTGCCGGACTGATGGCAGCCGGCAACCGCGCAGAATCTGCGCGCGACCAGTTTATCGCGCTGGCCGAGCTGGACGTTGTCGGGTTTGACGCGGTCATGGCTGCTTGGAAGCTACCGCGTGCACAACGCGAGCAGCAGTTGCCCGGTGCACTGATGCAAGCTTGTGAAGCGCCACTCGAAATGATGCGGGAAGCGGCTGCACTGATTGACCATCTGGTGATTATTAACCGGGAAGGCAATCGAAACCTCATCACTGACACAGCGATCGCCGCCTGTCTGCTGGAGAGTACTTTGGTCTGCGCACGCCTCAATGTGCTGATCAACACCAGCGCCATGAACAATCCGGATGCCGTCGAATCGATCCATACGGAAGTTGCCGCCCTGCTCCTGCACGCAAATCGGTTGAGTCAGATCAGACAGCAGATTGAGACCGGTCTTTTGCCACAGCCAACCTGATGAGCGCCTTGACAAAGTCCCGCCTGCTTTTTCCCTGTTTAGCCCTGTCCGTTTTGGCTTTGTCGCTTGTTGGCTGTACAACAGCGCCTGTTTCGCCGCCTGCAAGCCACCGATCAAAAAATCTGATCGATGACATGGAAACAGAAATTGTCAGGAAGGTTGTGGCGAACCTCAAAGCCGCGCTCGCAGACCGCTATCCGGAGTACGCGACTACCATTGGTACGGGCCCAATGCCCGCTGGGTGGAACACAACTGCAGAGGTCCCACTCGCAACAGATCTATTCGTAAACGCGCACCAGTTACTCGAGCGTAGCGTTGATACCAAACGTCTTTCAGCACCGGAACTCGCTGACATTGCTCGCCTGAAATTTGCTGCCGGGCTACACGAGGATGCCGTCCACTTCTCAGACTACTTGTTGGCGCTGGCCTGGGGCGATCCGCTCACCCGCATGGCCAGCTTCCTGGTTCATACCCAACCCGCCGACTCCGAGGCCAGACTTCGCGAGTACATCAGCCGCATTAACCAGATTGACGCGGCCACCCTGGTTCGACTTGAACTGGCAGGTATTGAACAGGCTGCAAAATCAATCGGTGCTCAAAGCGCCGGATCCGCGGCCCGCCAGTGTGACGTATCGCTACTGACACCAGCCAAACAAGGTAAAGACATCACAGCTGAACTGGCGGAAGACTTTGCAACCCACCTGCAGCGTCTGAATCTTTCCTACGAAACTCAGGCAGCGCTGAGCCAGGCGGCAAACGATGCGAGTGCGCGGGCGATACCGGCGGCATGCGCTTACATTCAGGAATTTACCGCATCCCGCACTAACGCCCCCGTGGGGATGTCCCAACTGGCTGAGGGTGATGAGTTCTATCGCTACCTGCTCCACGCTTACACCGGTGGAACACAATCACCTGATGCAATCTACGCCATGGTGGAGGCTGGTCTCGAGAATACCGGCGATGCTAACGGGGTACCAGACTCGCATAGCGTTCGGCCAGAACCCCTGGCAGTTCAGGAACTTCTCAATCGCGCAAGCAGTCTGGTTCTCGACCTTGACGCCCGGCGGGAAGAGTGGACAGATCTCATGCCGTGGGCGGATCTGGATATCCGCGCCATGCCTACACACATGGCACGCGATTGCGCATGTACCACGCGCTATTTTTCAGGGACGCCAGGCAACCCGGTTGCAACAATCTACTTTGACCCGGCAGGGCTCGGCGAAAGTGAACTCATTGTGGCAGTGGCCTCGAACACCATTCCAGGCAGGCATCTCCTGCAGGTACCGGGACTCAGCCAGGAAATTGATATCCCTGCCTATTCGGATGGTTGGGCCGCTTATAGCGCCACGTTGCTTGGAGAGGAAAGTGGCAGCCGGGTGTTGCAGCGTGACGTCTATGCAAGAGCAGCTGTGGACATCGGTGTTCACGTGCTCGGCTGGCAACCCACCGACGCGGTCCGTTTTCTCGAGTCAAAAAATCTTTCAGGCCCGGTGCCAGCTCCCTTGATTGTTGAGGCGATTATTGCCAATCCAGCCAGGGCAGCCTCAATTGCTGTGGGGCTCGACTGGTTCGTACGGGCACGCCAGCAAACGCTTCCCCGGTGGTCTGACAGGGAGTTTAACAATTTTGTCCTCGCTGGCGGCCCCATACCGTTACCCGCACTGGAGAAAGCACTGCTACAGCGCTTGCAAATACAGCGCCTGCAAAAACAGCGCCCGCAAAACGTCGCTTATCCCAATGCTTCGCCATCGAGCGCAAACTGAGGTGATCTCATCAACGCGACGACTAAAGTCTATTAGCGTCTAAACTAGCACCGCCCAATGACAAGGGGTTATCTGGAGCAGCGTCATGACATACCTACGGTTGATTACCATTGTGATTCTTGCCTTAGCTCAATCAGGGTGCGTTGCCGTGGTCGCAGGTGCCGCCGCTGGGGGTTATTACGTTGGGCAGGATGAAAGAACTGCCGGGCAGATTGCCGATGACCTGGCCCTTACTGCCCAGGTGAAGGCGCTGCTCATCAAGGAAAAGACCATCCGCGCGCTCAGCATCGACGTCGACACCCGCATGCGGGTTGTGACGCTAACCGGACAGGTTTCCTCAGCTGCAGAGGGAGATCGTGCCATGGAGATTGCCGCGGGCGTCAAAGGCGTGGCTGAGGTCAAATCTGCGCTGCAGGTGACCAATGTAACAGTCGAGGAAAAATCAATCTGACGGCAAAGCGCCCCTGCCCAACCCAGGGCTAGACAGCCGCACTCCACCGCCGTCGATCTGGCCGACCACCCTTGTAGGAGGTCGCAACCACATCGTTCAGCGTCAACTCAAACAGCAGCGATTTTGCTGCAGGTCGAAAATTGCAGTCTGCTTCTGCCTCAAGCCGCACGTCAGCATCTTCAATGCGAATCGCCTGACCAGCCATCTTGAATTCTCCGCTGCTGCCGGAACTGTCGGTCATACTGCAGTGCAGTGAGTAAAGCCCATTAGCTTCAAGGTCACGCACCTTGGAAGAATCCGGTTCAGCAAATAAAAAACAGCGACCACTGCCGATAATGGGGGTCACCGGATGCACCCTCGGGTAACCACCCGTCGACACCGTGGCGAGATAGGCGACCTTACCGTCCAGCCTGACCCTGCCAAAACTGGCGATTTGTGCTGATTCTGTTTCCAGTTGGTGCCAGGACAATCCCAAGATCATTTCTCCAGAATATTTACCGGCATACTTTAGCACCCGAGGGATCGAACTGCATTTGCACCCCCTCACCGGACACTGCACACTTGGCAGACTCCACTACAGGCAGCCAACCGATCATGGAATATCCTCTTGCAGACATAAGAGTGCTCGACCTCTCACGCGTTCTGGCAGGGCCTTTTGCCGGTCGTATGCTATCTGACCTCGGCGCTGAGGTCGTCAAGGTAGAGCCACCTGACCAGGATGTCACGCGACTCTGGGGCAAGAAAATCGGCACGGTATCCGGTTACTACAACCAGCAGAATGCAGGCAAAAAGAACGTCAGCATCGACCTCCGTGAACCCGAGGGGATTGACCTGCTAATTCGGCTGGCAGCCAACGCGGACATTCTGATCGAGAACTTCCGTCCAGGTGTCATGGCCAGACTGGGCGCTCCCTGGACCCGACTCCAGGAAGTGAACCCGCGTCTGATCATGCTGTCGATCTCGGGTTTTGGTCAGTCTGGACCCGAAGCGAGTCGGGCAGCCTATGCGCCGATTATTCACGCTGAAACCGGTGCGATTCTTCGCCAGGCTGACAGGTCGGGGGCAGCGCCTGTCGAAATGTGCATGTCGTTTGCTGACACAACCGCCGGACTGCATGGTCTTGTTGGACTCCTGTCCGCACTCCATATGCGCAATCGTACCGGCATCGGTCAACACATCGATATCGCCATGGTAGATGCAATGATCGCAACCGATGATCATGCCCACTATCACCTTGAAGACACCCCGGTCCAAAACGGTGCCAGCGAGGTCTGGAATGCAACCGGTGGCCCGATTATTCTTGCTGGGGACTTCAGGCACATCTGGCGCCAGCTTTCGACTGTCCTGGGTGTTGTGGATCCAACGCCAGAAGACGCCCCACTCACGGACAAGATCCGTTTGAGGCGCGAGACCGCCGGTCAATTTTTTCTGGATTTTGCGACACGCGCCGACCTGACCTCAGCGCTTGATA
>CAYGNA010000144.1:0-9061 GCA_964351065.1 uncultured Pseudomonadales bacterium | reverse complement strand
GTCTGGGTAACTGCCAGGTTGTCTTCCCCCCTCAGCGTAACAATTGCCGGATTGGCGAGACCTGTGGCTGCATTGGCAAACTGAATTTCCAGTTTGCCGGAGCCAATCAGTTCGGTAATCGGCGGGTTACTGATCTTGATAACGCTCGGATTATCCATAGTGCCTGTCAGAATCACCGTCATGTCAGACGAAACATCCACAAACAGGGGTTCATCGACGAGCAGGTTGGCGATGTTCTCACCCTGCAGATAGATTACATTCAGACGCAGGGTCAGCGCCGGTAAAACCTCGAAGTATGCCGTTGAATCGCCGAAGTTGACTGCTCGGTTAGCACCGTTGCTGACTGACAGAAAAAGTTCAGGGGAATCAGGGATGGCATTCAAAACGCGAACAAAGCCAACAGGGATGGTCTCCTGTCCGAAGCCTTCTTCTTTGCCGCAAGCGGTGATGAATAGTAGAGAACAGGCGACAGCAAAGCCGCAGAGCAGTCGGCGCATAGGAACCAGCAAGGCAAGAAATGGGTTGTTCAAACGAAGGCGCAACAATAATTGAAAAAGGGAACTGATGCCACTATCCATGCTCTCCGGGTGTGAAAAGACCTCTAAATGCGACCAGGGCCGCAGCAACACTGACGTTAAGCGATTCTATCCCGTTGGCCAAAGGGATCGACACAATCTCGTCACACAGCGCGCGAACATTGGACGACAGACCACTGGTTTCGTTCCCCAGAACAAAAACCTGGGCACCGCTGAGGGGAACCTCTGCTATTGGGCATGAACCTCCAGCATCCAGGCCGAAGACCCGGTAACCCTGCTCCTTGAGGTTTATCAGTGCAGGTGCAAGGTTCTCGCAGAAGTAGATGGGGGTTCGAAAAATGGTACCCGCACTTGCCTTGACGACCAGGCCGTCGATCCGGGCGTTGCCGCCTCTGGCAAGCAATACGCCGTCAAGCGGTGAGGCGCCAACAGAGCGGATGATCATGCCAAGGTTCTGAGGGTTGGTAACGCCATCAACCGCGATCAACCCCTGCGACACGGCACTGCGAACCAGTGCTGTATAGGGCTGGTAACGGGGCAGTGAAAGGTCCAGCGCTACGCCCTGGTCCTGCCGGCGGTTCTTTGAGATCCGCGATAACGCCTCGCGGGAGTGGATCTTTACCTCTGCGCCAGCTTTCGTCGCCAGCGATCGCAGGCGTTCCAACTCGGCAGAATTTTTGTTCGTATCAGCAAGATGCAGGCACACCGGGGTAGCCGTGCTTGCCATCAGTGCTTCCAGCACGGGCTTTCGGCCAAATAGCGTCAGCATTTGATCGAATCGCGCTTTCTTCTCTGCGTAGCTTTCCGCCATGGATGTCTGCTGTACCTGTCTTTGTGATGAATTGTGGTGCTACGCCAGAACTAGCGGGTCGCTCGTCCGGTGATATTAACACTCTGTGGGGCGGTGCCGGACACTCGTCAGGCTGGGTGCTAGAATATTCAGCAAATCCGGACTGGTATTTTGCAGATGCGTACATTGATGTTGCTGTTTATGATCTGTGTCGCCAACGTAGCGGGCGCAGCGACCCCCGAAAGCGTCGACGAGGTCGTTCTATCTGTCACAAAGAGTGATGAAGTTGCCCCCCTGCGGGTTGGGGTGTCAGCTGAATTTGAGCCTATCGCTTTCGTCGTCGCAGATGAGCTCCAGGGGATAGAAATTGACTTCGCCAGGATGTTGGCCGAGCGCTTCGAACGTCCGCTGGAAATCAAAACCTATGCGTTCAAGGATCTGATTGATGCATTGGCCAATGGTGAAGTTGATGTAGTGATGTCTGCAATGTCGGTTACCGAGGAGCGTAAAGCGCGTGTTCGGTTTACCGAGCCCTATATGGAAGTTGGCCAGATGGCGATTGTTCGCCGTGAGGAGGCCAGTGATTTTGCCGGGACCCAGGCTTTGCTCAGACCGGGACTTAAGGTCGGCGTGCACCAGGGGTCAACCGGGGAAGATTACGTGGTGGCAAACCTCGAGAAAGCAAACCTGATTGCCTATGAGGGTGTCGAGCGGGGTCTGGAGGGACTGCGCGAGGGCGAGGTTGATGTATTTATCCATGATTCAACCACCAGTTGGCAGCTTTCCCGGTCGTTTGTTAACGACAACCTGATGAGCCTTAACCGATTTCTGACGCGCGAATCGATTGCCTGGGCCGTACGCAAGGACGCCAATGAGCTCCAGACAGCCATTGATCTTGTGCTAAAAGACATGAAATCCAGGGGTCAGGTGGCCGAAGTGATCCAGAAATGGCTGCCAGTGATTCCCATGGCGCTCTAGTTTACCCCTGATTTAGTAGTTAGAGCGTCAGGGAACCATTTGCCTGACGCTGGTCAGGCAGTGGTATCAGGCAGTGTCATCAGGCAATTCTAAAGATACTGCCCCAGTTCTTCCGCGATGGTCTCAGGTGTTACCTGCGGACCAAACCGTTTCACTGCTTTGCCTTCCCGATTGACCAGAAACTTGGTGAAGTTCCAGGGGATATCCGGTTTGCCGTCATCGCCTGGTTGCTCGCTGGTTAGCCACTGGTAGAGTGGGGATGCCCCAGAACCATTGACCTCTATTTTGGCAAACATGGGAAAGTTGGCGTTGTACCTGGATTTCGCAAACGCGAGAATTTCTTCGTTTGTGCCTGGCTCCTGGGCACCAAACTGGTTACAGGGGAACCCGAGTACCAGCACGTCGCCGTTTTCATGTAGTGCACGCAGACCTGCGTACTGTGGGGTAAGGCCTCACTGGGATGCGAGGTTCACGATCAGCAATGCCTGATCGCGATATTCGGCAAACGAGACCGTTTCGCCAGTAATTGACTCCATTTCCAGGTCATAAAAATTCATAGGCTGCTCCTGCTGTGTCCTGATAGTTTACGAGAAGTCTAAGAGAAAATGCCATGTAAAAACCATCTGGTTTCTGCCATACCCGCGGGATATTCGAAGATCCAGAAAAGTGAACCTCCTTTCTGGCGGGCGACATAATAGTCACGCCCTGCAGGTTGGTTGACCGTGGGGCGATCCCACCACCCAAAATCAATACGCTCCGGGCCCTTGAGTAATTCAAGGCGCCCACCCAGGCAGGGTGCGCCATTAATCACGTGCAGTGGTTTTGGTGTTGCCAGCAGGAAAACAGGGCGGGGATTATTCCGGGCAACACAATCAGGCAGGCGGTCGCGTGCCTGGCCAAAGCTAACCCGCTTCCAGGCTTTTTCCGGTCGATGGTCATTGGCCAGGGAAAGGCCAAAACAGATGTCATCACCAAGTCGCGCGTTCAGCATGTTCAACAACTGGTTTGCTTTTGCTGCTGCTCCGGTTGTGTCCATACGACCATCTTTCTGCTGAAAACGGGTACCTTGGAACAGATCGCCCGCATGTGAGTCCGCTGCCGAAAACTGGCTGACTGTAAGAGCAATGCTGTCGACCTCCCTGACGCCTTCTAACTGGTCCAATTTGAGTTGGGTCAGCGGCAGCAGGATGTTGGCATCCTTTTCCGGATTGGCCAGGTGAATACTGAAGGTGACCGGCTTGTGGGCCCGGTGAGCCAATCGCCAGGCCAGGTGGGTAGTGGCAAGCTGCCTTGCCTCCAGGAACAGACAGAGTTCGCCTAAGAGCCTTTTAATAGGGAAAAGCAGGGCATTGGTGTTCTCCACATCCCGCAGGAAAGTCACTTCACTATGGAAATGGGGAGCAGGACTGATGAATTTCTGTGGGTCTGGCCTGCTGCCTACCAGGCGTGCCATATAGTCTGAAAAATAGACGCCAAATCGCCGGCTGATGCCGTCGCCAGGTAGAGCTAACAGGCTACTGATGTCGCGAATGCCCATTTGGGTGAGTGCCCCGGTGATACGCGTATCGACTTCCAGCCAGGTGACGGGCATGGTCTCGATTGATGTTGTGACATTGGCAGTGTTGTCTGCAAGGCCGCTACGCGCACTGAAAAGAGCGGATAACGGCGTCCTGTTAACACCAATGAGTGGGTGGTGGCCCAGTTGCACCAGCCCTGCCTGGACTGCATCTTTCAGATTGGTGAGGCCTTTGAACAGGCGCAGGCAACCGCTGATTTCCAGCAGCAGGCTGTCAGGTGCCCGGATGGCAACACTGGGGGTGTACTGGTAGGTCCACTGTGCAAGTTGTGATAGCGCGGCAAATTCTTTCGCCTCGTCGCGTTCGAAACAAATCACCTCGTCACAAAGACTGTAGGTGGTGTCCATACTGTGGCCGGGTTCAATACCAATCGCTGCCGCTGCACTGTTCAGGCAGCAGACCCGATGTTTTTGCACCACAACAACGGGCTTTGCCTGGATATCTTCAGGCAGGCTGCGCAGGAAAATCTCGAGCGGTAGCTGCCGAAAATGCAGACATAACCACAACTCACGGTGTTCAGGAGAGCTTGAGGTCATGAACAATTTCCTCGCGCAGGCTTTTATCTACCGGTGTCAGCGGCTCAGGCGGTCGCGGCCGGTCGACAATCATTTCAGAATAATCAGGGGTAACGAGGTTCAGGCTGTCATCAAAGCGGATACAGAAACTGTCTGTTGCCCAACCCCCGCGTCTTTTCAGAATCTGAACCTCCAGCCTGCTATGGTCGGACATGGGTGAAGCCCTGGCGGCAAGGAGCTGCAGTCGCAGTTCAGCCGGTGAAGACTGCCTGGCATCCCTGCCAGGCCGAAACAGGATACTGGTACACTGGCCTTCCTTGCTGGCGACCTGCAGGCGCCGGATCTCTTTTTCCCTGATACCTTTTGGCCAGGCGAGTACGGCGCTGCAGCTTTGGGAGCCGATGGCTTTTTCCAGTACCCACAGTAAATCAGCACGGCTTGTTGGCTCGACAACAAGCACGCGTGACAGGTCAATGCCAGCACCTGCCAGTGCCGGTGCATACGGCAGGTAGGGGGGCGACACCAGGAGGATCCAGCGCGCCTGGGTCTGGCTCATTCGGGCGAGCGCGGGTGATAGCAGCCTGAACTCACCAATACCCGGCTGGTCGTGCAGCAGTTCCGTCAGCCCATCAGCTGGCCAGCCTGAACCCGCCAGTTGTCTGTCCAGCTCGGCAAACCCGGTGGAAACACCTTTTTGCCAGTCATAATCCAGGCTGGATGCGCGCCACATACCGGTTTTCTGGAGTAGTTGGCCAATTTTCAGCAGGGGCTTATCCGATGCCATACGATATCTGTATATATTTACAATACTGGTAATATATACAGTACTATGGCTGCTCGCAACAACCCGGGTGCAGGTCATATACTTATGCGACTACCTGCGCGATTACCTGCGCGATGGCACTACTGCCAAAAACGATCTACCCGGAGTTAGTTATGCTGATTGGTGTTCCCGCTGAAATCAAAAACCACGAGTACAGGGTAGGACTCATACCTGCATCAGTACGCGAACTTGTACACCATGGCCATGACGTTATTGTCGAAACCGGGGCGGGTGCTGGTATTGGCCACTATGATGACAAGTATGAGGCAGCGGGTGCGCGTATTGTCAAAACGGCGGGAGAGGTGTTTGCCGAGGCAGACCTGATCGTCAAGGTGAAAGAACCCCAGGCAAATGAGCGCGCCATGTTGCGTCCGGGTCAGACCTTGTTTACCTACCTGCACCTTGCACCAGATGCTGAGCAGACGCACGATCTTGTGAAAAGTGGCGCAATCTGTATTGCCTATGAAACTGTCACTGATGCCCAGGGCAGGTTGCCGCTGCTTGCCCCCATGTCTGAAGTTGCCGGTCGTATGTCGATCCAGGCAGGTGCCATGTGCATGGAAAAAATCAACGGCGGCAGTGGAATCCTGCTGGGTGGCGTACCCGGTGTAGATCAGGGTGATGTCCTGATCCTCGGCGGTGGCGTTGTTGGCTATAACGCGGCAGAAATGGCCATTGGTCTTGGCGCCAGGGTAACCGTGCTGGACAAATCGCTGGATGTCCTGCGTCGGCTGGACCACCAGTTTGGCGGTCGTATCCAGACACTGTATTCAACCCAGGCGACCCTGGAACAGGCCGCCATGGCAGCTGATCTTATTATTGGTGCCGTGCTGATTCCTGGCGCTTCCGCGCCGAAACTTATCACGCGGGAGATGGTCCGTGAGATGACGCCGGGCACGGTACTGGTTGATGTTGCCATTGATCAGGGGGGCTGTTTTGAAACGTCTCGACCGACCACACACGCAGACCCGACTTACATCGTTGACGACGTGGTGCACTATTGTGTGGCGAATATGCCGGGCGCGGTTGCGCGGACCTCGGCTGCTGCCCTGAATAATGCAACCCTGCCATTTGTACTCCAGCTTGCAGACAAGGGCACCATGGCGGCGCTAACTGACAATAATAATCTGCTGCAGGGGCTAAATGTCTATAAGGGCCATGTCACCAATGAGTTTGTTGCCGAGGCTCACGGGCTTGATTTTATTGAACCGGAAGACGCCATTCGCGCTGCTTGAGAAGCAAAGCGAGCCGCCTGGAAAGAACACAAATAAAGAGGGCAGGGTATGGACCTGGAAACCATTGAGCTCGACATTACAGACCATATCGCCACGGTCAGACTGAATCGGCCCGAGGCCAGAAATGCCCTGAACCGACGCGCTTACACCGAACTCGAACAGATATTCAGGATGCTTCAGCAGGATGCCGAAGTACGCTGCATCATACTGACCGGCACAGATCCAGCGTTTTGCTCCGGCGACGATGTAAAGGAATTGATGACGGGCAACAACACTGATGTGACGTCGCGCTTGCGGGCAGTCAGACCGGGCACCACGCCTGCTGCCGCGGCTATTCTTGACTGCGACAGGCCAATTATTGCTGCAGTTAACGGGGCCGCGGTAGGCTGGGGTATGGACATGTCGCTGTTTGCCGACTTCAGGATTGCATCGGATAGAGCGCGCTTTGGCGAGTTGTTTGTCAAGCGTGGACTGGTGAGTGATATTGGCGGGCTGGTGCGCCTGCCCAGGCTTGTTGGGCCGCAAAAAGCCGCTGAACTGCTGTTTACTGGCGATATTATTGATGCTGCCACAGCGCTTGAAATTGGTCTTGTGCTGAGAGTAATGCCACACGATGAGTTGATATCATCCGCGCGGGATCTGGCAACCAGGATTGCACAAAACCCACCACTGGCGGTGAGGCACCTCAAGGAAGGATTGCGCAGGTCATACTACGGCGACTATCAGGAAATGGGCACCTGGGTTTCCCAGACCCTGGCGACCCTGTTTCAGACTGAAGACCATCGTGAAGGCGTGGCGAGTTTTCTGGAGAAACGCGAACCGGCGTTTAAGGGGCGCTGAGGGCATGCGCACAACGGTCTCCCGTTACTGGAGGACCTCAAACACTTCAATGAGTCCTATGCCCGTGGTCTCACCGACACCGCTCATGATGGCTGTGTAGGGGCCTGGTGCAAGTTCCAGGTATAGCGTTGCCTCGCGATTGTTCGTGGGGCGCAGATCAGTCGGTATCTGTTCGAAGTTGATATCGGTTTGCCAGTCGTCATTGGTTGCGATCACTTCGCTACCTTTAAAGATAAAGAGTTGCGGGTCCATTAATACATTGGCGACGCCCTGGTCCAACAGGCTCGGTCCTTTGGCACGGATGACTATCTTTTTGCTGGTAGTACCCGAGATAACCAGGCCGCCAATCAATACATTGTCACCCGTGCCCACCTGGCCCCGTGTCGCAATGTTAAGCAGGCGCGTCTCGCCTGTATCGTCGACTTCAAATATTTCAACAAGCCCTATCCCTGATTCATCATTGACACCGGAAACAATGGCCGTATAGGGTCCAGGCGCAAGCGTGCGTGCAATCACCGCCTCTGCCGGGTAGTTGGCGGGTTTGAGGTCGTCCGGTATCAGGTCAACGCCAGCATGGTTTTGCCAGTCATCATTTGTATCGATCACTGTGCTGCCGGAAAAGAGTGCTATTTGAGGATTCAGCAGCACACTGCTGACCCCTGCATCGGCCAGTGCCGGGCCACGCGCTCGAATCACGACACTCTTGGGCTCGTTACCCGTGATGACAAGACCGCCAATCAGGACTTCATCACCCGTGCCAACAATGCCGCGGGTAGCGAGGTTTCTTAGCCTTGCTGTCACGGGAACGTTGGCATTGAGGGGCGCGGTATCCTCAGTGTCAGGGACACCATCATTGTCATCATCCGCGTCTGCATGGTTGCCGATGCCGTCCCCATCAGTGTCTGTTGTTTCGGTGGCATCCAGTGGAAATTCATCCTGTATATCAATCACACCGTCATTGTCGTCGTCCCTGTCCAGGGCATCTGGTACACCATCGTTGTCAAAATCCTGAATTGGTTCAGCTGGTGCCGGTGAGTTTGGGTTTGTGGGTATGGTTCCCGCGATGTATTCATAACAGTCGCTGAAGCCGTCACCATCCTGGTCTGTCCGGCAGTTGTCGCTAAATGCGCTGTAGCCTAGCGTGGTCTCTACGGTATCGGGAATCTGGTCGTTGTCGTCATCGGGGTCAACACAGTCAGGGAGTCCGTCCTGGTCGAAGTCAGGGGCAACCGAAGTGAAACTTGAAGGCACTGAGCCGCAGGCTAACTCGTCGGTATCAACTTGACCATCGTTGTCGCTATCCAGGACAGGGAATGTGCGCACTGTGTCGCGCGGCGAAATCGAAAATCCGTCGATTGAGCAGCCAGCCGAGTCAACCCATTCCGACTCGCTGAACTGAAAGGTCCATTCCAGGACATGGACACCGGCACCAATGCGGAAGCCGTAGTTTGTCCAATCTTCCGAAAAGTACTGGACAGGGCTGATCCTATCGCTATCGACCGAGAGAAAAATATTTTGTGAGAAGCTATCCTTATTTTGCTTATCGCAACGAAAAGCGAAGCTGACATCAGCCTCTGTTGTCTTGCCTCGCCAGCTAAGGGTGATGCGTTCCCCTGGTTCAATGGACGACGTTTGCACCACAAAGCTGCCGTATCTAGCGTCGTCGCGGACGATCCGCCAGCCTCGACTGGACCAGCCTTGTTCCCATCGTCCAGATTCGAATGATTCAAAATAGTCGCCATATTCCGGCACAATGTTGTATATGAG
>CAYGNA010000143.1:0-9081 GCA_964351065.1 uncultured Pseudomonadales bacterium | reverse complement strand
ATACACCATTCACTCGAGCACACGCGGGCGCTGGACGTTGGCCGGTTCTCAGCACCCACCATGGAGCAGGCGCCGGAAATCATGCAGGATGTCAGGCAAAGACCCAGTCGTCTGGTACCTGCCGAGTTACCCCCGGATCCGGAAGGTATCCCCATTTCGCCCGAGAATGTGCGCGTCACCGTCAAGGCTTTGCGCCCCACACCAGGCTCGATAGCGGAACTGGTCGATACCGCGCGACAGGACTTCCAGCCATTCCCGCCCATCCAGGACCTCATGCCGATTTATGTTGTACAACCCGTGTACCCGTTCTCGGCAGTGATGAAAGAAATCGAGGGATATGTATTGATCAACTTCAGCGTCCGGGCAAACGGCACCGTGGTCAATCCGGTTGTCGTGAAGTCGGAACCTGGCAGGCTGTTTGACGATGCGGCCCTGAGCGCCGTCGCCAAATTCAAGTTTCAACCAAGAACAATCGGTGGTGACACAATGTCCGTACAAGACGTGCAAATGCGGTTCGTTTTTCGACTGGACGCGGCAGTCGGTAGCAATCGGGCAACCGTTGAGACGCAATTGATTAGCACAACACCGGGGAACAGCAGTTAATGATAAATCCTGTATTCATTGTTGGGCTGTTATGGTCCACCGGCATATTTGCGGCATCTTCAACCACACTTGGCTCAACAGATGCGCAGCGCTGTTTTGATGAGAGCAGATTACCACTCAGCGACTACGGGCTTACCTACTGCGACACTGCGATTAAAAAGGGGGATTTGACCCGGCGCGACCTTGCCGCCACGCTGTCCAATCGCGGCATTATCCTCGCGCGAAATGGCCGCTACACCGAAGCACTGATGGACCACGAAAGGGCAATTGCCACGCTCCCTGACATGGCGGAACTGTATATCAACCGTGGCAACGCCCACTACCACACCCTCGACTACGCCAGCGCTCTCGCGGACTACCAGAAAGCAGCCGACCTTGGTGCAAGTCCACTACACACACCCTGGTACAACATGGGCCTGACCTACATGCGGCTGCAGCAAACTGATGAGGCAAAGCAGGCATTCGAACGCGCGCTTGAGAGTTCTCCCGGCTCTGAGAAGATCCGGTCACAGCTCGAATCACTGAAAGAACCCTGACGTTTTGCCGGCCAACCAAACACCGCTAACCACCTCCGCACAGCGGCTACCGGCACTGGAGGAAAACAGATACCTGCGATTCGGTGCCTTTGCGCTGCTATACGCGGCCCAGGGACTACCATGGGGCCTGTTCATTGTCGCAGTGCCGGCATGGTTGGCAGGCCAGGGATTTGGCGCGGCAGAAATTGGAACGTTTGTCGCAATCGCCGCACTACCGTGGAGTTTCAAGCTGGTTGCAGGCCCGTTCATGGACCGCTTTACATTCCTTGCCATGGGACGCCGGCGACCCTGGGTGCTTGGCGCACAGCTAGGGATTCTGGTCGGCATGTTGCTGCTGGCATCAGCACCAGCGCTTGACGAAAATATCATGCTCATCGCGTGGGTTGGCTTTCTGATTAATGCCTTCTGCGCGCTACAGGATGTGGCGGTTGACGGCATGGCCATCGATATCCTGCCCGAAAACGAGCGAGCGCGAGCCAACGCGTTTATGTACGGCGGCCAGGTTGCCGGCATATCGGGCGCTTCAGCCGGTGGTACCTATCTACTGTCGAGCATGGGATTGGGTGCGGCCGCCATTGTTATCGCGCTCGCAATTGTGTTGCTAATGATGGTACCCCTACTGCTCCGTGAGCGACCCGGTGAGCGGTTATTGCCGTGGAGCGCAGGCTCTGCTTCTGCCCACGCGCTGTCTTACCAGTCCGGTAACATCACTGCTATCTTTCGTGCTCTGCACAGTGCACTTGTCATGCCCATGAGTCTCCTGCTTGTCCTGTGCGCGTTTCTCGATCGCGCGGCAGGCGGGATGTTTATTGCGCTCACCCCCGTGGCGACCGTGCAGGAGATGGGTTGGGCAGATACAGACTATTCCAACTGGCAGGCAACCGGTGGGCTCATTGCCGCAGTGTTTGGTGTGGTCATTGCGCCATGGATTGATCGAAGAGGCGCTTCTGTCGCGTTGATCGGCGGAGTCCTGGCTAAAATTGTGCTTTTGGCTGCGGCAGGGTTGTTTACCAGGTTCTGGACTGAACCCGCCTTTTTTGAGGCGCTGATTGTGTTGTACAACGCAACGGGTCAGGTGGTTACCATCGCTCTCATTGCCCTGTTTATGAACATTTGTGCGCACAAGGTTGCTGCAACGCAATTTGCGGTTTACATGGCAAGTTCCAATCTGGCCTTCCCCGCCGGATCAGCCGCAGTGGCAATGTTGGCAGGCCGGCTGGAGACCAGTGAGATCTTTCTGGTGGCGGCCGTCATGAATGCAGGGTTCCTGTTGCTCTGGCCCATGTTCAATCTGGAAAACCACAAAGTTAGAATGCAGCAAAAGGGGCTGGACCTACCGCAATCCGACCCGGCGTGAGATTTCCTGCAGCTCAGTGTAAATCTATCCCAGCACCCTGTAGCCACGACCGCGCAGGCAGTTGAACAATACCTGTTCCTTTCGATTTTGCGCCTTGGCAGCACCCTGGGTTGTGCCGGTAACCGCACCAACACCCGCGCCGCGCTGCGCCAGGTCACCATCACCGATGACAGCACCAATAACTGAACCGACGGCAGCACCAATTGCCCCTTCGGTGACCGCCTGCTCACCGGTTTTCACCTGGGCTGCATAGCTGCGACATTCGGCCAGATCGGCATCAAACTGGGCCTGGTCAACACCCCGCATATCGACAATGGGGTCATTGGCACAGCCAGCCAGCAGGCCGAGCCCCACCAAAACAAGAAGTCCTTTTTTCATTCGAGAACACTCCACGCCAAATTCCTCAATCCTATTGCTACAAAGCTGAACAGTGGATGAACAGCCTTACATTCTGAAGCCGGAAAAAGTACCCGCATCGACGGATCACCGGGTCGATCAGCCACATCAATGGCATCTTGAATAACCGACAGGCTGCCCGATATATAGGACAGCTTTCTAATTGGGCGGTGTATCCGTGGATTTCAAGGACTATTACAAGATACTGGGTTTGGCGGCAGACGCCAGCGCTGATGATATCAAACGAACCTACAAGAAACTGGCTCGCAAATATCATCCAGACGTCAGTGATGAGCCAGACGCGCAGGCCAGGTTCCAGGAGGTCAGTGAGGCCTACGAGGTACTCAAGAACAAGGAAAAACGCGCTGAATACGACGAGCTGCGGGAATACGTGAATAATCCAAATGCTTTCCGCCAGGGTGGCGGCGGCCAGGGTCAGCATTTCAGCTTCGACGGTAATTTCTCTGCCGAGGACCAGTTTGATGACCTGCTCCGGTCAATTTTTGGCGACCAGAGAGGATTTGGTGGAAGCCCAGGCGCAGGTCGTGGCTTCACTGGCCAGGCACGAGGCTTTGCTGCCCGGGGACAAGATATCCGCTACCGCATGGCAGTTTCCCTGGAGGAAGCCTACCAGGGTGGCACGCGCAATATTCGGCTGGCCTCGCCCAGTGGGGAAAAAACCATTGCCGTGAAAATCCCCAAAGGTGTCAACCAGGGTAAAGAACTGCGTCTCAAAGGCCAGGGGGAACCAGGCCGGGGCGGCGACGCCGGCGACCTCTACCTTGAAATTGCATTTGAGAAACACCCCCTGTATTCAGTTGAGGGGCAGGACCTTATCCTCGTATTACCGGTGGCACCATGGGAAGCCGCATTGGGTACCACGATCCCCGTGCCGACCCTGGGCGGCAAGGTTAATCTGAAAATACCACCCAACAGCCAGAACGGCGCCAGGCTCAGACTGAAGGGCCGTGGCCTGAACGAGGGTGATCAGCTCGTACTGCTCAAATTTGTCAATCCGAAGGTATCGACAGAAACTCAGAAACAGGCCTTTGAAGCACTGAGTACTGCATTCGATTTCGATCCAAGGGCACAACTGGAGCGTCAGTCATGAGTTCCTCACCAGGTGAATACACGCTGACAGAGTTCTGTGCGATCACGCGACTGGACATCACTATCATCAATGAAATGATTGTTCAGGGGGTCATTGAACCTGGGCGACTGCATGAAGAATGGTATTTTGAAACAGCGGATATCAGTAGGTGTATCAAAGCTCATCGATTGAGCCATGAACTTGATCTTAACCTGCACGGCGCCGCCCTAGCGCTGGAGTTAATGGAGAGAAACGCACGCCTCAAGCAGCGCGTGGCCTGTCTGGAGCATCTGCTGGAGCGATTCAGCTGAGAAGTAATCACTCAACGCTTGTATCTTTCCTCATCCAGATAGGTTCGAAGCGACTGTAGCAGCGGTAGCGCCTCTGCCAGTCGCTCGGCTGGGAACTGCCCCAGCACTTCCTCAAGGATAGGCGCGGCGCTGGCAATCGCCTCATTGCGCGTTGCAAGGCCCGCTTCAGTCAGTCGGACGATTTTCTGGCGACCACTTGTTTGGTCCGGCTCAATGACGACAAGTCCCTTGTGTGAAAGCTTTTGGAGCGTGTTGGTCATGGCGCCCCGGGTCACCGTAAATGCCTTGGCCAGCCTGCCAGGTGTTGCTATCGAATCTACCCTGACAAACCAGTTCAGCACACTGAATTGGGAGCCTGTCAGCCCCCCGGGCAGCACCCGGTCGAACCGGCTGCTGGAAAGCTGGGCAATAATGTTGATCTCGTTAAAGAAGGCAAAAGCCGTCTCGGTTTTGTCTGGTTCAGCCAAGGATACTCTCCGCCCAATTTGCAAAAACAGTATTTACAAACAGTTTAACGTTAAATAATATGGCATCAAACTGTTTAGTGTTAAACAATTGGAGCAGACAATGAAAAAAATCGTGGGACGGATAGTGGGTGTCCTGTTCGCCATCCTGTTAGCCATAGTTCTGGGTGTCTTTGGCTTGCAGTGGGCTGCGTCTGAACGCGTCGAGGTGGTTGAACTACACACAGTTGATCCTGCCTCGGGCGAGGCAGTCATAACACGGCTATGGGTTGTGGATCATGAAGGCAAGGCTTATCTGCGAGTTGGTGCTGACGGCTCTGGCTGGTACTCACGCCTCTCGGCCACCCCGACTATCAGTGTGACTCGACAGGGCACAAGGGGAGATTACCTGGCCGTACCGCGGCCCGAAAAGAGCACCATCGTGAATGACCTGATGCAGGCAAAGTACACCTGGGGCGATACGGTGATCGGGTATCTTGTGGGTAGCCGCGAAAACTCGGTGCCCGTTGAGCTTCAACCGCTCTGATATCCACTGGCGTTTACCGTTTACCGGCCGCGATCACAGTACGGCGCAGTTCGCCAAGACGATCCTGGACTTCAACGGGTATGTTGGTACCACCCGAGCCAGAAAAACTGACAAGAACCAGCATTTCATACTCATCCAGACACCGGCTCGCATAAGGATGGTCGGCATGGTGCAGGATGCATTGCTCCAGGTATCCCCGCGAGAGCGAGTTATAGAATCTGTAATGCAGGGCCCGATCACTCACCGCCAGCCAATACAGCAGTCGTGGGACATCATCTGCCCGCGGATTCTGGTTAAGAAACCGATTCAGTTCACCACGTATGACAATCCAGTAGGCCTCCTGCTCATTCCAGTTAAGTGCAGCCAGCACCGCGGGCCACTCGTTTTCCAGGAACACGTCCAGCGCTTGAACGCTGCGCATCGACCGGGGCGACTGCAGGCTGCCTGAATCGGCTGCGAGGCGTGCAAAAACGCTGATCCATTCACCGACCGTTCGATCAAGTGTGCCACCTTCGACCAGCTTTGGTTTAATCGCAGCCAACTGGTCGCGTGCCATCGCTGGGTCTGCATAAACCTCCGCCGCGATGACCATGATGCGATAGGCGGCATCCAGATCACGGTTGGTGGTGCGCTCCTTGCTCGAAAAGTAGTTGTCGAACGAGGTAAGCGCGGATTCATAGTCGCGCGTCAGGAAACTGAATTCTGCTGCGCTGTATTCATCCAGTTCTCTAATGCGTGATACGCCAAAGGCACGCTTGCCCTTTCTGTCCTGGGTGTGACAGGAGGAGCAGAGCTCAAAAGCATCTGACACTGCACTGCGAAGCAGGTTGATATTGCGCCGCTCACCCATCGCGATCGCATCTTTCAGACGCGCCTGCATCAACTCATAAGTGACCCTCGAACCTTCAGTTTGCTGCTGCAGGTGCGGCGCCGCCTGATTGAACAGGTAATCAAGCCTGATCAGATTTTCCTGCAGGGCAACCCTGTCGGGGTCTTCCTCATAAAGGTGAGGGAGCATACGAAGCATCGTATCGGCCGCGTCGCTCATCAGATCGTTGATGCCCTCGGCTGACGCCTGGGCAGACGCCAGGATGATAGCAATCACAAACGGGAATATTCGCATCAAGGGTCCCTGCAGGCGTCAAAAGTAAACATACTACCCGAGCGCGCGAAGACCGGCATTGACTCGCGTCTACTCGACGGTGAAATGCCGGACATTTTGGCTCACAACACCGGGCCGTTTGACTATCAGACTACTGTTGTAGCTGGCAGCTTGCCAGTACCAGCTTTACAGGCTCCAGGGCCAGACCAGTGAAGGGACCCGGTATCGATTGCGAAATCGCCCGCTGTTGACAAGAGTCAAGCGGTACCCGACAGTGAACGAGTACAGTTTTGGCAAGAAGCCAATTGGGGTTAGTGCCCCTTTTTCAACTCGTACACTGGAGGTTAATGTGAACCCTGAATCTGCAAAAGAAGTATTACTGCAACTCAAAGAAGAACTTACGGGCCGGGTCGAGCGAACGCACAAGCATATTCACGGCAGGGAAGAGCGGGTCAGTGCTGACTTTGCTGAGCAATCGTCTGAAATGGAAAATCAGGAACTGGTAATGTCACTGGATGCCGAGGGCCGGGACGAGTTGCGCATGATCGAGGCTGCCCTGGGCAGGATCGAAGGCAATACCTACGGCACCTGCACCGGCTGCGGCGGACAGGTTGGTGAAGAGCGTCTAACTGCACTGCCTTACGCCTCACTCTGTATCGATTGCGCCAACGCAGACGGGAAATAGGCATGCTCAATCTAAAAAATGTATTGGTTGTCCTGAACCCGGACCTGGAAGAGCAGCCGGCGCTGGACAAGGTTGTTGCGCTTGCGAAACTGGCTGACTTCGAAATTACCCTGCTTTCTGTCGAGTACACCCAGTACCTTGTTGAGGGTTACTACTTTGACGCCATCGACTTGCCCCAGTTGCGCGCGGAACTTCTGGAAGAGCGCAAATCGACCCTGGAAGCTTTGGCTCAGCCGCTGCGGAACAATGGCCTCACCGTCACCACGGTGACGCGCTGGGGACATCCAGCCTATGAAACCGTAATTCGTGAAGCAATTGCGCGCGGCACCGACCTGGTCATCCAGCACACGCGACAGCATTCAGCCGTATCACGGCTGTTCCTGAGCCATAATGACTGGCAACTCGTGCGTTGCTGTCCGGTACCGCTCTTATTGGTCAAGGAAGCCCAGTGGCAGGCAAAACCCGCTATTCTGGCCGCGGTCGACCCAAAACATGCCAGGCATAAACCGGCAGGGCTGGATCACAGGATTCTCGGTGTTGGTACTGATCTGGCGACACTGACCGCTGGCGAGCTTTACGCCGTGCACTCAATTAGCCAGCTACCGCTGCCTGAGGCGCGGCAGGCCGCAGCGAGGGCTGAGCATCAGGCTGCCTTTGATACCCTGCTCGCAGACTTTGATGTACCGACTGACCGCCGCATTTTGACCGAAGAAGCACCAGAGTTTGCCCTGGACCAGGTTCAACAACAGGTGAAGGCGGATGTCATTGTCATGGGCGCCATCTCACGCAGCATACTGTCAGAGGTGTTTATTGGTAACACCACGGAGAAGGTACTCGACTTTCTTGAGTGTGATGTGATGATTGTAAAACCCGAGGGGTTTGTGTCGCCCGTGACAGCCGTCTGAAGCAGGTTACAGTTGCAGGCGTGCCACCAGCCGCCCAAACTGGATTCCCTGCACGCTATCAACGGCAGACGCAAGGCCCGTTAAACCATCTTTCAGGTAGCCAGCGACGCGGTAGCTGTGAATCACGCGGGTGCCACCATCTGCCAGTGCCTCGAAACGCCAGACCATGGCGCCCTGCAGCGCCAGGTCCTGCAAAGGCCCCAGACCACCAATCATGCGTATCTCGACCCCGGGATCTACATGGCTGACGGTCATGTGCAGGTGACTTCGATCTCCCGATACCTCGCAGAAACAGCCACCCGCTCGCGGGTCTATTGAAAATCCCTCGGCCGTGCCAAACCAGCTGTGGTTTGCATCCCACCATTCGTGCACCCGCAGGAACTGGGCGTAGGCCTGCGCCGCGCTGACGTCCGCGACTTCTGCCGTAAATCGCACCTCAAATCCCTCCGGTGCGCTCGACATGACCTCAGCATTGCCCGATCCTGCACTCAGGAGAAGAAATATTAGCAGGCAGTTTCTCTTGACCATTGTGATGTTCCCTGTTTCCATGCCCGTCCGGGGGGACAGCTATTGGTGAATAACTGGAATACATTAGTATCCAAATATTCCATTAACTTCTACCTTATCGATTGGTAAATTCTGCGCCCGCTCACATTTAACCGAACCCAAGTCCAGTTGGAGGAACGCACACATGGCAGCAAACCCCAAGACGGTTGTATCGCCTTACCTGAAAGAAGTTGAGGCTATTAAAGCACTCATCAGCCAGAACAAGGATACCTGGAAAGGTATTAATCCTGAGTATGCCGCTCGCATGAAGCTGCAGAACCGCTTCACCTCTGGCCTTGACATCGCCCAGTACACAGCGGACATCATGCGCAAGGACATGGCTGACTACGACCGTGACTCCAGCCAATACACCCAATCACTGGGTTGCTGGCATGGCTTTACGGCGCAGCAGCTTGCAATTGCCGTGAAGCGTCATCGTGGCACCATGGACAAGTCCTACATTTACCTGAGCGGCTGGATGGTTGCAGCCCTGCGTAGCGAGTTTGGCCCGCTGCCAGACCAGAGCATGCACGAGAAGACTTCTGTGCCTAACCTGATTC
>CAYGNA010000142.1:0-9103 GCA_964351065.1 uncultured Pseudomonadales bacterium | reverse complement strand
CTATGAGCGTGTTGCCACGATTGGCGAGTACCAGGGAACCTGAGGGAGCATCACGATGGATTTTGAATACACAACCGAAGAACAGGCTTTCCGTGCCGAAGTGCAAGCGTTCCTGGACGATAACCTGCCACCCCGGCATGAACGTGGTGGCGATTTTATGAGTGAGTGGTTGCGCAAGGTACGGGAGAAGCGCTGGGTCGGGTTTTCCTGGCCCACTGAAGTTGGTGGTGGTGGTGGTAACATCCTGCAGCAGGTTATTCTCAAAGAGGAGATGGCCAAACGTAAGGCACCACCACTGGGTACCTGCATGATGGGGCTCGCCTGGGTGGGACCAGGCATTATCCAATACGGCACCGAGGAACAGAAAAAGCGCTTTATCCCGGATATTCTCGACAGCAAGTACCACTGGTGTACCGGTTATTCTGAGCCAAACGTTGGCAGCGACCTGGCTGCGCTACAGTGCAAGGCCGTCAGGGATGGTGACAGTTATGTTATCAACGGGACAAAAATCTGGACCAGCCTTGCGCCGTTTGCCGCATGGATTTCCATGCTGGTCAGAACAGACAATTTTGGTGATACCCAGAACAAGCACGATGGAATTACCGCGCTGCTGGTGGATTTATCCAGTCCCGGTATTCTGGTTAGGCCTATTGAGAACATGGCCGGCGGCAAGGTGTTTGCGCAGATATTTTTTGATAACGTGAAAGTACCCATCGCCAACCGACTGGGTGATGAAGGCAAAGGCTGGGCCGTCACCATTTCTTCACTCGCCAACGAGCGCTCCAGTATTGGCGAGGTCACCGCCATGTACGGAAAGCTTGAGAGCCTGAAGGCGCTGATGAAGCGAACGCAGCGCAACGGCAAACCCGCTGGCGAGGATCCGAGAGTTCGCCGTACTGTCGCCCGCTTCGAAGCCAGGATTGAGGCCATGCGCCTGAACGGGCTGCGTTACCTGACGCGGCAGATCAAGGGTGAACCCCTGTCCAGCGAGACGTCTGTGAACAAGCTGCACCGGGCAGATCTGGAAGTGGAAATGGGCGACTTTGCGCTGGAGATACTCGGCCAGGCCGGGCTCCAGCAGTCCGGTCAGGAAGACTCTATCGACGGTGGCAAGTGGGCTGGCGATGCACTCGACTGGCCGAACGTTGTGATTGGCGGCGGTACGCCCAATATCCAGAAGAACATTATCGGCGAGAGAATCCTGGGCCTGCCCAAGGATTGATCGACAGGAGGCAACAAACATCAATACCCGGGAAAAGATAGCGACAGGTACCGTTGTTGTCGGTGCCGCTGCCCTCATCGTCGGGTTTGCGTTCCGTCAGGTGATTCTCGAACCGCCCACCGTCGATACGGCTTGGCCTGCAGTTGTCGTCGAGAGACTGCCATTGCCCGAAGAGACGCCTGACTTTGCCACAATTCGCGATGTGAAAGAGAAGAAGCGCGCTTTTTTCAACTACCTGTTGCCCATGGTCAGAAACGCCAACGCCGAGGTCATCGAAGAGAGACTTGCAGTTCTGCCACTGATTGACAGCGCCACCGCTGGCTCTCTGACCGAGGAGGGGGAACAAAGATTACTGGCACTGGCCAGCAAGTACCGCGTCAAGACTGACGACGGCATAGATGATAACGTGCTGGCGGAATTGCGGCGAAGAATTGACGTTGTGCCTGCCTCGCTTATCCTCGCCCAGGCTGCTAACGAGTCTGCCTGGGGGACATCAAGGTTCGCGACTTCAGCCAGGAACTTTTTTGGCATCTGGTGCTTCGAGCGAGGATGTGGCCTGACGCCGCAGCTTCGAGATGACAACCTGACGCACGAGGTTCGCCTCTTTGATTCAGTGGCTGATGGCGTTCGCTACTACCTGCTCACAATCAATACCAATGGCGCTTACAAAGAACTCCGTCGTACCCGTGAAGCCCTGCGCGCCTCCCACGAGCCCATTCGAGGTAACACGTTGGCTGAGGGACTGGTTCGCTATTCCGAGCGGGGCGGAGAATACGTTGACGAGATCCAGGCGATGATACGGATTAACAAGTTGCACGAGTACACGCTGGATTACGCCGCCTTGCTCCCCGAAGATTAGCCAAACGGGCATAATGTCTCCTCAGCCTGCCGGGACATCTGAAAAGCCGCGTTTATTCACCTTCGTTCGCCAGACTGAGGTCTGGCTGATCTCGGGTGTCTGGTGGGTTATTTTTGGACTGCCATTTCTGCAGTTCTGCCTAAACGTGGTTGAGTCGACCGCACTGGGACAGCAGCGGGTACCACGTCTGACCGCAGCTGGTCTGAAAGACGCCCGCGTATACGCACTGCTGTTAATCAGCACCTGTATTGTCTCGGTGCACGCACTTGCCAGTGCTTACCTGGTTCCAGGTCTGGTCCTTGGCACCGATGTATTGATGCTGCTGATTTATCCGGCCATGATAGCCAGTATTGCGCTGCGACATTCACTTTTCACGACGTTGAACCCACTGTTTATCGGTCGGTTTGTCCGGCAAATGGGACTGGGTTATGCCGGCTTAAGGGTGGTCTTTGTTAACACCCTTATTTTTCTCCTGCTGCTTGCCCAGACCCGCGTTGCGGCGGTTACCACCCTGCCCGGCACCCTGTTATTCACGACAGTGGCGGTCTACCTTGTGCTCGTGATGAGCCGATGCACCGGCGCATTGCTGCACGCGCGCCGGCAGGAACTTGGACTCAAAACCGTGCACAGCGATGAACAGGAGAACGAGAAGGCGCGGCGAGCAGAGCAACTCGAACGCCGGGATTTTCTCGCTCCAGTGCTTGAACACTCAAGGGTAAATCGGTATCGCCAGGCCTGGGAAGTCATTGAACCACGCCTCAAGCAGGACCGGTATGCAACCGAGCACCTGTTTTATGAAGAACTCAGGGCCTGGACTGACCGGACCCTCGCGCACAAGCTCGCCCAGGGGTATCTGAAGCGACTCGTTGAGACCAGTACCGAGCATGCCTGGCGTATCTATGAGGACATTTACAACCATGAACAGGGCAACTATCGCCTGGAGTCTGGAGAAACCGTTCTGCGCCTGGCAGAAACCACCAGCACCGATGCCCAGCGACGAATCATCCTCGAAACGTTGAAGTACTTCGACGACGACTTCCCGCAGCATCCAAAATCCCGCCAGGCCTTGCTGCTCGGCGCAGATCTTGCGTTTCACTTTGACGAACTTGACCTCGCAGCAGCGCTTTTCCGGAAAGTCAGGACACGCAAGGGATTGGTACATGCGTCAACCTTCCAACGGGTCCAGAACCTGCTGGCACATCACCACAAGGGCGGCTAGGCGCGCGCTGCTGGCGAAGTCCGGATTGGGGAGTTATCCTGAACCCAACAAGCTGGAGTAACGAGGATCTAGATATGAGTGATGCAACCCAGGAAACAACCATACCGCCACGTGCTGGTACCTTTCGACCCGCAGACGGTGAAAGCCAGGCCTTCAAAGACCCAAGGTCGGTGCCAGTGGATGAGATCAACCTGATTCGCCCGGACCTGTTTCACGAGGACACGCACCTCGGCTATTTCGAGCGCCTGCGGGAAGAAGATCCAGTGCATCTTGAATCGCTTGAGATCGAAGGTCTCGACCAACCCTACTCCTTCTGGAATGTCACCCGGTACGATGATATCCGCTACGTCGACACCAACCACCAGATCTTTTCATCCGACGGCAGCATCGTTGTTGACGATATGGATGAAGACTTTCCGCTACCCATGTTTATTGCAATGGACCCGCCCCGCCACGACCTGCAAAGGCGTGATGTCGCACCGGCCGTAGCGCCAAGAAACCTGGCCAACTTTGAACCGATTATTCGCGCGCGGACGCAGCAGGTTCTCGATTCACTCCCAATCGGCGAGGAGTTCGACTGGGTCGACAGGGTCTCGATTGAGCTGACGACCCTCATGCTCGCCACGCTGTTTGACTTTCCGATTGAGGATCATCGCAAGCTGACGCGCTGGTCCGATGTGGCCACTGCCGCTGAAGGTGTGATCGAGAGTGAGGAGCAGCGTCGCGCTGAGCTGATTGAGTGTCTTGAGTACTTCACCAGACTGTGGAATGCCAGGATTAACGAGCCACCAAAAACCGACTTGATCTCCATGCTGGCGCACGGGGAATCCACCCGCAACATGCAACCCATGGAATACCTGGGCAACCTGATTCTGCTGATTGTAGGTGGCAACGATACAACCCGTAACTCCATGACTGGCAGCGTGCTTTTTCTGAACCAGAACCCAGACCAGTACCAAAAACTGCGCGACAATCCGGACCTGATCCCGGGCATGGTACCGGAAGTCATTCGCTATCAGACACCGCTCGCCTACATGCGCCGCACTGCCCTTGAGGACACTGAGTTGCGCGGCAAACAAATCAAAAAAGGCGATCGCGTGCTGATGTGGTACGTCTCAGGCAACCGAGACCCGATGGGTTTTGCCGACGATCCCAATAAATTTATCATCGATCGCAAAGACGCCAGAGCACATGTCTCGTTCGGATTTCCTATTCACCGCTGCAAGGGTAACCGCCTGGGTGAAATGCAACTCCGCGTTCTGTGGGAAGAAGTACAGAAGCGCTTCAGCAATATTGAGGTCACAGGCGACCCGGTGCGCGTTGGCTCGTCGTTTGTGAAAGGTTATGCGTCGATGCCCGTCAAGCTGCACGCAAAATAGCGGGTTCGCTATTTCAAAAAATAGAGCATCCGCCACAACGTTGCTGCAACCAGCGCATGGTCGATCTCACCTGAGACAAGAAACTCCGGCAACTGGGCCATCGGGATCAACTGAACCTCGGTGTGCTCGGTTGAGGTGTTAGCCACCTCCCCCACCAGCTTTACATTGGGCGCAAGAAACGTGTGCAGACGATTCGGGAACAGCGCCGGATTGGGTGACAGTACGCCAAGGGAAATCAACTCATCTGCCTGAAAGCCGGTTTCTTCCAGACATTCACGCGCCGCCGCCGCCGCTGGCTCCTCGCCAAGATCAACCATGCCACCGGGTATCTCAATGGTGATTTCCTCATTTCCATGGCGAAACTGCCGAATACAGACCAGCTCATTGGCTGCCGTCACCGGCACAACATTGACCCAATCACCCGTTTCTATGTAATAAAAACCGTGTTCCTGATGGGTGACAGGTGAGACCGACGTCGACTCAAACAGGCTGAAAATCCGGCAATCGGCCAACATTTTTGTTGCCTTGCGGGTCCAGGGTTCCACTTCCATGCTCATATGCGCTATCCGCTCGTTTGTAGACTATTAGGGATTGATCGGGTATTTTTCAGGAGCACTCCCACGTCAACCAAAGCGAGATACTCCCATGCACGATATCGTTATCAAGAACGGCACCATTATAGACGGTTCCGGCAACGAGCGGTTTGTCGGCGACATTGCCATCGACAACGGTCGAATTGCCGCGGTTGGTCAAGTTACGGAACCTGGGCGGCGGGAGATTGATGCCTCGGGAAAACTGGTTACGCCAGGCTGGGTGGATATCCATACGCACTATGACGGCCAGGCCACCTGGGACCCAATCATGGCCCCCTCCAGCTGGCACGGCGTCACCACCGTTGTCATGGGTAACTGCGGTGTAGGCTTCGCCCCGGTACGTCCAGGCGATCAGCAGTTTCTGATCGAACTCATGGAAGGTGTTGAGGATATCCCGGGCAGTGCACTCGCAGAAGGTATCAACTGGCAGTGGGAAACATTTCCTGAATATCTTGATGCGCTGGAGCAAATGCCACGCACCATGGACGTGGCCACTCAGGTACCCCATGGCCCCATTCGCGCGTACGTCATGGGTAAACGCTGCAACAGTGATGAAGACCCGTCGCCAGCGGAAATTGACGCCATGGCAGACCTGGTCCGCGAGGGTATCGCTGCAGGTGCTCTCGGCTTCTCCAGTTCCCGCACTTTGCTGCACAAGGACGTACACGGCGAGTATGTGCCTGGCACCTTTGCCGGCAGCGACGAAATGCTGGCCCTTGGTCTCGCCATGAAAGGGCTGGACCACGGCGTGTTCGAGCTTGTATCAGACAACCTCGGGGACGATGACGAATGGCAATGGGTGAAAGAGTTTGCACGCCAGACCGGTCGAAAAGTCACATTGATCGCAACCTCTCCTGCGGCCTACGCAAACGGCAAGATCTACCGGGTTGCCGAGGAAGCCCGGGCAGAAGGTATGGACATCCTGCCCCAGATGGCCGGTCGCCCCACGGGTGTACTGCACGGCCTGCAAAGTAACTTTCATGCATTTGTCGGCCATCCAACCTACCGTGAAAAAGTCTCGCAACTTGATCTTGCCGAGAAGGTCGCGATGATGGCGCAACCTGAAGTAAGAGCCCAGATTCTGTCCGAGACAACCGGCATACGCTCGGCAACTGTTGGTCCCATCGACGAGCTGATGGCGCGTGTATTTCCACTGGGTGAAAACCCGAACTACGAACCGGATTTCGAAGACTCGGTTGCCGGCATTGCCAAGGCACAGGGTACAACGCCGCTTGAAGTCATGTATGACCTTCTGATCGGCAACGAGGGTAAAGAACTGTTCTACCAGCCGCTGGGCGGTTACCAGGCTTACAACCTGGATGCGCAGCGTATGCTCATGCAGCATCCCAACGTGATCATGGGGCTATCAGACGGCGGCGCACATTGTGGTGTGATTGCCGACGCCGGTATGCCGACGTTCATCATGACGCACTGGGGCCGCGATCGTACCAAAGGTGACACACTGCCCCTTGAGTTTATCGTCAGGTCAATGACTCGCAGAACAGCAGAAGCATATGACATGATGGACCGCGGACTGCTACATGAAGGCATGCTTGCAGATGTGAACATCATCGACTTCGACGCCCTGCGCCTGTTCCGGCCCGAAGCGATCTTTGACCTGCCAACTGGCGGCAAACGACTCATCCAGCGTGTTGATGGCTATGAATACACCATCAAATCGGGTCATGTGACATTCGAGCGTGGGCAACACACTGGTGAGCTACCCGGCAAACTGGTGCGAGGTCGTACCGCAAACCGGGAGGCTGCGGCCTGAGGGTTTTCCTGTTTTGACTATTTACCCGTAAAGTTGGGTGGACGCCGCTCGAGAAAAGAAGCGACACCCTCTTTATGGTCCTCGGAGTTGAAACACGCCGCCAACAAAGCACCAATCAGGCGCGGCAAGAGCCAACTACCTGCACCGGTATCCGTTGGGTCATGGCGTTAGGCTTTTCCGGCCGGTTAATGGTCACGGTCGCAATCTCATCCTCGACCTGGTACAAAATCCATTCTTCCATCGCACCCGCCAGGATGTGACCTAACTCAGACCATCAACGGGAATGCCAACGCCATTGATACAACTGGCCTCGCTTGAGGCAAGAAAGCCAATCACGTTGGCTATATCGGCAGGCGCGACCCACTTGCTGTAGTCCGCGTCAGGCATGTCGGCCCGGTTGCGCGGGGTATCAATGAGACTGGGCATCACACAGTTAACGTTAATGTGCTGTTCGCGGAGTTCTTTGCCCATGGCCTCAGTGATCCGCAGCACCGCTGCTTTGGATGCGGTATATGCGCCCATATTGGCCTGACCTTCAAGCCCGGCGCGTGCAGCCACATTGATGATTTTACCGCTGCCAGCAGCCAGCATCACAGGTACAACAGCAGCAGCCATGTTCACAACGCTGCGGGCGTTCAGGTCGAACAGGAAATCCCAGGTCTTCTCACTGGTTGTGTGCACCGGATCACCCATCATGAATCCACCGGCCACATTACATAACACGTCAATTCTGCCCAGGCCACGCTTGATCGCATCCACAGCAACACCACAGCTTTCGCGGCTGGTCAGGTCGGCAGCGATATAGACATTGCCTGGTGTACGCTGCTCAAAGGCTGCATCAATCACTTTGTCGCTGACATCAATCACAGCAACCCGGGCACCCTGGCGCTCAAAGTAAGCGACCACCGCCTGGCCCAGCACACCTGCACCGCCAGTTACGATAACACCGCGATCTGCCGACATTGGAACGCCTCCCCGGGGCTAGCCCGTACCAAAGATTGCCTTAAAGAGATAAAAGAAGATGATCGAGAGCAAGGCTCCTGCTGGCAGCGTCACCATCCAGGATACAAAAATGGTACCGACCACCCGCAGATTGAGCGCAGAGATACCCCGCGCAAGACCGACGCCAAGTACGCCGCCAACCAGTGTATGGGTAGTTGAGACGGG
Source organism: uncultured Pseudomonadales bacterium (assembly GCA_964351065.1). GTDB lineage: Bacteria > Pseudomonadota > Gammaproteobacteria > Pseudomonadales > Azotimanducaceae > JANQJA01. The sequence continues at coordinate 890 of CAYGNA010000142.1, read as the reverse complement.
CAGACTGTAGCCTGAGGCGAGCACAACCGTGGTTGCCGCAGCCAGTTCAGCGGCAAATCCACTGCTTGGCGTCAGCTCGGTAATATGCGTACCAATGGTTCTGATCACGCGGTAACCATACAGCGCAAGGCCAGCGACAATACCACCACCACCAAGCAGCAGAATCCAGTTTGGCATCGCAGACTGGGTGGCAATAATTCCGCCACTCTCAACAATCGAGTTAATCGCCGCCAGCGGTCCAATGGCGTTGGCCACATCGTTGGAACCATGCGCAAACGCCATGGAGCAGGCGGTAAATATCATCAGCACACCAAACATGCGCTCAACGTTCACGAGGTCTGATTGCTCGGAGCGGGTCACGCGCCTGATTCGGGTCAGGGCAGCCACGCCAATAGCACTGATAAGCAGCGCAATACCAAGCGCATAGAGGAGCGCATCCTGAAACGAAATTTTGAGACCAACATGCGACAACCCTTTCACAAGGGTCACCATGGAAACCACATAACCCACAAGAAATATATAGGCTGGCACATAGCGCTTTGCCGCAACAAACGGATCAGGCGAGCCAAAGATAAATCGCCGCACGCTCATGTAGAGAAGAAACGACAGGGTACCTGCCATGATTGGCGATATGATCCAGCTCGACACAATTTCGCCGACCTTGCCCCACTGGACGGCATCCACCGAAATACCCACGCTCGCAAAACCAACAATCGCACCCACAATTGTATGGGTGGTTGATACCGGCCAGCCAAAGGTCGTCGCAATCAGCAGCCACAGGCCAGCAGCAAGCAGAGATGCCATCATCCCGTACACAACCAGTTCACGCGTCGCTCTCAGTGCGGCAGGGTCAATAATGCCTTTCCGGATGGTTGAGGTAACCTCCCCAC
>CAYGNA010000141.1:0-9110 GCA_964351065.1 uncultured Pseudomonadales bacterium | reverse complement strand
CGGGCGCGCGGCCCACTCCTGGATCAGCTTGACGCGCTCACGCTGACCCTGGTCATTGGCCAGTATGCGCAAAAGTGGCACCTGCCAGAGATAAAGCACAACCTGACGGAAACGGTGAGGTCTTTCGACGAGCACGCCAGCATCCTTGCACTGCCCCACCCCAGCCCCAGAAACAATATCTGGCTAAAGAAGAACCCGTGGTTTGAAGTATCGGTGTTGCCGGGACTCAGGCGCGCTGTTGCCAAAGCCCTGCAACGCTAGTTGCCCGGAAAGGTAAATTGCAAGCGCCGGGACGGTCAGCGGCCAAACAAAAAGCTCTCCGGCAGCAAGCCGACACGGTAGACTTTCATGTCCCGTTCCTTGAACTCCCGCTCTCGATGCCGATGGATTGCCCAAAATGTGGTTTGACCCAGTCCACGGCACCGGAGTGTCGCGGTTGCGGCATCATTATTGATCGCTACCGACCAAACTCACAGCCCCAGGCAGCTAACCGCGCTGCGCGCCGTACCAAGCCGGGTGGATCCGGTCAATCTCACAACAATGATGTCGAATTGCTACGCTACTACGAGTCGATGGGGCAACTACTGAGCGCGGGAATAGCCCCCTCGGCAGCGCAGGAAAGTTATCTGCGGGAAGCAAACGGCCTGCGAGATAGTTCACCCTACCAACGCATCACGCAGTCGCTGGCAGACGGCCATACCATCAGCTTTGGCATGAACGACTCTCCCGGCTTTTTTCCACGTTTTCAGGTGGCGATCGTGCAGGCTGCAGAGCAGGCAGGCACCCTGCCTGAGGCTTTTCGTGCCCTGTCACTAATGCTGCGGCGTTCACTGCACACCAAAGCCGTGATCGCAAAGGCGCTACGCAAACCGGCGATTACCCTGCTCGCCGCCGTCTTCGTCCTGCCTGTGCCCACACTCTTCGCCGCCGGTCCGGTGGCATACCTGATCGCCACCTTACCTCTCTTGTTGATTCTGGTAGCGGTGGCGCTGGTTGCGCGCGCAGTCTGGCGCAGCGCAGGTACGGGGAGATACGGGCTGAAGTTCACGTTAATTCGGCTGAACCAGGTCAATCAGTTTGCGCGCGTCTTTCACACGCTCTATCGAGCAGGTATTAGTGCAGCAGATGCCTGGGCGACCGCGGCGCGCACGTGCAAAAACAGCTTTTTCAGAGATCAGCTCATGACACGGGAGTCAGCACTCCGCGAGGGTATGACACTTGCCCATGTCACGCGGGAATCGAACCTGTTTCCGCCGGACTTCGAGCAGGTGGTCGGCATCGGCGAGGTTGCCGGCGCTCTGGATTCTGCACTTGAAAAATATCTGTCGGTTGCCGAAGAACGCTTCGAAACTGAACTCGGTCGCGTGGTCACAGCTGTGACGACTATCATTGGCATCGCTGTTCTGGTTTTCGTCGGCTACCAGATAATCGCCGGCTTTACTGCCCTATTGCCTGGACAGTAAGGACTACAAGGCTGCAGATAGGCATCAAAAGTCATCGCACCATGGAAAGGTGCAGGGTAAAGTGCCGACCGCACTTTGCATAGCCGCACTTTGCCACATCACAAAACCAAGGATATTCGCGTGGAACAGTCAGATTTTTCAGTCCTGGGGCTCAAGGACGAGTTGTACAAAAACCTGGCATCGCTTGGGTATGCCAGTATGACGCCAATTCAGGCCGAAGCACTGCCGCCCATCCTCGCCGGACAGGATGTCGTTGGCCAGGGTAAAACAGGCTCGGGTAAAACTGCTGCCTTTGGGCTGGGACTGCTGCAGACGCTGGACAGCAAACAATTCAGGATACAGGCGCTGGTGCTCTGCCCTACCCGCGAACTTGCCGATCAGGTAGCAAATGAAATTCGTCGCCTCGCCCGGGGTATACACAACATCAAGGTGTTGTCACTGTGCGGCGGCAAGCCGCTTGGTCCGCAAATAGAATCTCTCCGCCACGGCGCGCACATCATTGTCGGTACGCCTGGGCGCATTGACGATCACCTCCGCAAGGGCAGCCTGTCATTTGAGCACCTGAAAACGTTTGTGCTCGACGAGGCTGACCGTATGCTGGACATGGGATTTGCACCGGTCATCGACGAGATACTGCCAAAGCTGCCGGCGAAACGACAAACACTGCTATTCAGCGCAACCTTTCCACCGGAAATTGAACAGATGACCCGGCGCGTTTTGACGGCCCCAACGCTGGTGCAACTTGAAGAAACCCACGATGCCACCAGTATCGAACAGGCAGCCTGCCTGGTACCCGGTGGTGCTGACCGCGTAGCCGTGCTGGCCTCCATCCTGCTGGAGCGACGTCCTGATGCTGCACTGGTCTTCTGCAATACCCGGCGCGATACAGAATTTGTCGCGCGGTCGCTCATCAGTCAGGGATTTTCGGCCCTGGCCTTACACGGCGAACTCGAACAGCGTGAGCGCGATGAGATTCTTGCACAGTTCGTTGGGAAAGCCATTTCGATACTGGTTGCGACGGATGTTGCTGCCCGCGGACTGGATGTCGACAACATTGACGCGGTTATCAACTACCAGCCTGCCCGGGATACTGACACACACCTGCATCGCATTGGCCGGACTGCCCGCGCAGGCAACCAGGGCTTCGCGCTGACCCTGTTCAGCAGCGACGAAACGTTCAAGATAGAACGACTGGAAAAGGCAGGTGCGACAACCATACCAAGACTACTGGTGCCTGCCGCAACTGGGCCGGCTTACAAGCCGCCAATGGTACTGCTGCAGGTTGACGGTGGTCGCAAGCAGAAAATTCGTCCGGGCGACATTCTCGGCGCGCTGACAGGCGATGCGGCGATAGATGCTGACAAAATTGGCAAAATCCAGGTGTTGAACAATTGCACCTATGTTGCTGTCCGGCGCCCGCAGGCCAATGATGCATTGCAGGCGCTCGCCAACGGTAAAATCAAGGGACGCTCATTCCGGGCCAGACGCGTTTAGGCAGTCTTTGTCAGAACCCAGGCATCCTCGGTTGGCCACTTCAGCGCCCAGTCGAGATCTGCCCAGGAATAGCTGGTTGTGGCATCCGGTGCCGGTTTCAGTTCCAAAAGCCTCTCCACGGTGAAGCCATTGGCGCGAAACAGCGCAATCCAGTCGCCGTGGGTCAGGTGGAATTCGGTTTGGCCAGGCGCGTCGGGCCACTGTGTTTTATATAGCCCGAAGTACGGTCGAAGCAGTTTGTCCGTGACCGGCCCCTCTGCTTCAAGATCGGGCGCGCACATGGGCACAAATGCAGAGTTGGTGAGAAAAACCAGCGTGCCATTCGGCTTTAACAACCGGGCCGCCTCGGGTATCCACAGATACGGGTCCGCCCACAGCGCGGCGCCATACTCCGAGATAGCAAAATCAAACGAACCGCTGGGATAATTGACCTGCTCACCAAACCCTTCTTCGAACGTGATACCGAGGCCATGCTCCTGATTGAGGCGATTTGCCGTTGCCAACTGGTTGGGTGTGGGATCAATTCCGATACACGTTGCCCCACGCCTTGCCATCCACGCGGAGACATAACCCGCGCCACAGCCCAGTTCTATACAGTGCATACCTGACATGTCTTCGGGAAGAAGCCCGAGTTCACGCTCGGGGACATTCCAAATCCCCCAGCCGGGATCATCCGTTATCCAGTTGTGTTCGGCAGGTTCAACATAATCATCAGCGTATTTCTGCCAGGCATTAACATTACCCTGCAGATGTTCTGGCTTTTCCATCGGCGACAGACTCTTAGCGAAGATCGACTTGGTGTATTCTATTTCAGTCGAACAGGAAACCAATATGATGATTGATCTTTTTACCTGGAACACACCCAACGGGCGCAAAGTCAGCATCATGCTGGAGGAAACGGGTCTCAGCTACGATGTGCACCCCATCGACATTACCAACGACGATCAATTCAGCGACAAGTTCCTGGTGATCGCACCCAACAACAAGATCCCGGCCATCGTCGACAATAGCAACGGCCTGACGCTGATGGAATCAGGTGCGATCCTCATGTACCTGGCCACCAAGACCGGTATGCTATTGCCTCAGCATGGCACCACGGCTTACTGGCGCGTCATCGAATGGCTGATGTGGCAGATGGGTGGCGTTGGTCCCATGCTGGGTCAGGCCCACCACTTTCTGAAGTACAACCGAGGCAAAAGTGAATACGCGGAACAGCGCTATTTTGCCGAGACACAGCGCCTTTATGGCGTGCTGGACAAGCAACTCGCCAAAAACCGCTACATCGCCGGTGACTATTCCATTGCAGATATAGCAACCTGGCCCTGGGTCTCACGGTTTGAGTGGCAATCGATAAACCTGCAGAACTACCCGGCAGTAATGCGCTGGTACCTTGAGCTCGCAGAGCGGCCAGCAGTGCAACGCGGCTATCACGTACCACACAAGGTTAACGAGATTCCGCTGCCTTAAGTGCATTGCCGCGCGAAAGGTAAGCCCGAATGGAAATCGGCTTCCACAGCGGATTGACACGTTCGATCATGCGTCGAACACGAGCGCCTGACCACTGCCGCAGTTCAATTTCGCGTTCCACTGCCGCACTCAGACCTGGATGTGCCTCAAGGTATACCAACTTCTGATAAACGCGTTTTTTTGCCAGCCGCCGTGCTGTGCGGCGTCGCTCCAGACGCACACCATGTTTCAGATCCGGCGACGACCGGACAACCAGGTATTGCTGGCTGCGGGAACAAAGCACAAACACATAACAGGTATTCATGAAGCCAGCATAAGCGCCAGCTGCAAGATGTAATGCCAGCTTCAGGCCCGAATCCGGGCAATCCGTCAGCGCAAGCTACTGTGGGATGTCGACCGGGCTGACCAGCGTTCTTTCTACCACCGTTGTCCGCTCGATCTGTCGAAACGACCGCTGCCTGAGCCGGCTGAGTTTCAGGGGCAATCTGTTAAGCCGTGAACGCAGGCTGGGGCGTCGCTTTGGTTTACGAAAAGATGACCCGCGGATGTCCGACACCATGTCCATCTGTTCACCCACCATCGGCGGGATCACGGCGCTGATGTGACAATCGCAGTAAAAACGCAATCGCTTCCAGTCGTCTGCCAAAAACCGCACAGGGCAATTGCCAGCGAGGATCGACTGCGCCGCCGCAGCATTAAGCAGATATCCCCAGGCCAAACGGGCGGAATTCACCTCGGCCAGACTATAAGCAGTGCGACAAGCAGTGTCGATTTCCCGCCGGGTGTCTGGAAACACGCTCTTGGCCTGGCTAAGCAGGACAACTTCAGGTCTTGAGTCGTCCAACAGGGCAGCGACAGCAGTCGCCACTGCAACCAGATTGGTATCCAGCACAACATCGTCTTCCAGGATCACTGCCTGGGGCAAGCCACGGGAGAGCATAAATCGGTAGGCTTTAAGGTGCGATAGAGAGCAGCCTATTTCACCCGGCAGGAAAGACCTGTCGTTTACATCCTGCTGAAAATCCAGGTCACACAGTTGTTGCAGATCAGTCTTGGGCAACTGGTCCCCGGCAACTCCAGGCACCCATTCGACATCAATATCCAATGCGTTCAGCTGCCCTTGCATTTTCTGGCGACGATGGCTGGAGGTGGACAGATTGATACAGAGAAACTGCATGCGTGTTTCGTTTGGAGAACAGCCCCCATGTTAACATCCCGCGACTTCTGAAACCCGGAAACAGCGCCGCCATGGCCGTCATTTGGCAGACAAGCCTCAATAACCGTCATTATGAAGTTCGCAGCGCCGGTGCCACCCTGCGCCTTTACACCAACGGTGCATTTCACTCGCAATACAATCCCAATCGCTTGCTGACCGGCGGCATCTGGGATCTGCTCGTGATACCTGCACTTTTTAACGCGGCCCCCATTTCAAGGGCGCTGATGCTTGGCGTAGGCGGCGGCGCCGCGATTCACGTTCTGGATTTACTAGTGCGGCCGGACGCCATCACCGGTGTCGAGCTGGATCCGATTCACCTGGATGTCGCTCGGGATCACTTCCATTCGGATCTGCCAAACGTATCGCTGGTACTCGCTGATGCGGCAGCCTGGATCAGGCGTGAGCGCCGTAAATACGATCTCGTCATTGATGATCTTTTCCTGGACGCACCTAACGATCCCGAGCGCCCAATCACTGTTGATGGCGGTTGGCTGGCTCGGCTAACCGCCAGGACCAGTAAACACGGCGTGCTTTTGCAGAACCACCTCTCGCCAGCCCTGGCACAGGCGGTTGTGCAGCAGAATTTGCCACAGTTACGCAAAACCTTCAGCACCGCTCTGGTCTTTTCCATGCCTGCTTATGCCAACGGTATTCTTGCACTATATCGGGATCCGGTTGATGCCAGGCAAGGACGGCAACGTGCGGTCGGCATCATCGAAAAAGCAGACCGTGGTGCGCGTCGCAAGCTTTCATTTCGCTGCACCAGGGCCTTCTAGCAATTCCGGCATAGCAGCGTGTAAAACGGATGGCCAATGTTTGGCGTATGCCAATCGACGCACATAAACGCGACATCAGTTTGAGTTTGCAGGCAATTGCACCTACACTCTCTGCCACACTGAAATAACATAGAAATCAGAGGCTTACATGGAGCATTTTGACGTTGTTGTCGTTGGTGCAGGCATATCCGGAATTGGTGCCGGCTACCACCTGCAGGACAAAAGCCCGGATCGAACCTATGTCATTCTGGAAGGTCGCGATGACATAGGCGGCACCTGGGACCTGTTTCGATATCCCGGTATCCGGTCAGATTCAGACATGTACACTCTCGGTTATTCTTTCAAACCCTGGACTGACCCTCAGTCCATTGCGGACGGGCCCGCGATCCTCAGTTATCTCAACGAAACGGCTGATGAGTTTGATATTCGCCGCAACATCCGGTTTGGACATTACGTCAAGAGCGCGGCCTGGTCCACGGAAGCGGGTCAGTGGACAGTTGATGTTGAGCAAAAAGGTGACGGAACCAGGCTGCAATTCACCTGCAACTTCCTGTTCATGTGCTCGGGCTACTACGACTACAACCAGGGCTATATGCCGGAGTTTGCAGGCGCCAGCGACTTCAACGGCCAACTGGTCCATCCCCAACACTGGCCCGAGGACCTGGACTACAGCGGCAAGAAAGTGGTGGTTATTGGTAGTGGTGCCACGGCAGTGACCATCGTGCCTGAGATGGCACGAGAGGCGTCTCACGTCACTATGCTGCAGCGCACGCCTACCTACATGGTCTGGCGGCCGGGTGGAGACCCCATGGCAGAAAAGCTGCGCCAGTGGTTCCGCCCAAACTTTGCCTCGTCGATCATTCGATGGCGCAACATCCTGTTTGGCATGTACTTCTTCCGTATGTGCAGAAAGCAACCCGACAAGGTCAGGAACATGCTGCTCGACGGCGTCAGGGAGCAGTTGCCAAATGTTGATATCGACAAACACTTTACGCCGCCCTACCAGCCCTGGGACCAGCGCCTCTGCCTGGTGCGCGATGGCGACCTGTTCGAAGCCGTAAGGGATAATCGCGCCTCCGTCGTGACAGACCAGATCGAGCGATTCACTGCCGATGGGATACAACTGAAAAGTGGTGAAAGCCTGCCGGCGGATATCATCGTATCGGCCACGGGGCTCAACATGCAATTGATGAGTAGCCTCGCTGTTTCAGTCGACGGTGAGTCAGTAAATGCTGCAGACTCGCTTAGCTACAAGGGCATGATGTTTTCCGACATCCCGAACCTCGCCGTGTCATTCGGCTATACCAATGCCTCGTGGACGTTAAAGTGTGACCTTACCTGCGAATATGTCTGCAAGCTTCTGAATTACATGAAAAAACACAACTTCTCAGAGTGCCTCCCAGCGCGATCGGCAGGCGAAGAAGCCGTGGCACCATTTATTGACTTCTCCTCCGGCTACGTACAACGCGCCATGGAAAAATTCCCGAAACAGGGCAAAGACAAACCCTGGAAGGTCTACCAGAATTTCATGCTGGACAAAATTGCGCTGGGCCTGTCCAGTGTCGACGATGGCATTATGCAGTTCTCGGCACCCCGCCCCGCGAAACAGTCAATCCAGCCCCACAGTACGCTGGCATCACCTGAGCCACTGGCCAAGACCGCGTAACCAAGGTGCCCGAAGCGGCGCAGGCTGTTCAGGGCAGCAGTTTAGTCAGCAGACGATCCAGGTGATCGGCGAAGGCTTTACGGTCTGCCTGACCCAGCGGTGGCGGCCCTCCCGTGTTCTCGCCACTTGCTCGCATGGTATCGAGGAAGTCACGCATATTCAGCCTGGGCGTGATGTTGTCAGCCGTATAGCGTTCACCGCGCGGGCTGAGGACATGAGCGCCCTTGGCGATGACCTCTGCCGCCAGGGGAATATCGCTGGTGATGACAAGATCGCCCGCTTCTGACCGCCTTACAATCTCGTTGTCGGCCACATCAAACCCGGCTGCGACCTGAACCGATTTGATGAACCTCGACGGCGGTACCCTGATCAGCTGGTTCGCGACGAGCACCAGATTGATTTCGCGCCGTTGCGCGGCGCGAAACAGGATTTCCTTGATGACCACGGGACAGGCATCAGCATCCACCCAGATTTGCATGGTTCAGGGTACTTCCGGTTCAACGATAAATGAAAAGTGACGATCATCATAAGCGCCATTCGCCAACAGCGTTCGCATGTTCGTCAGGGTATCAAACGGCGAGTCTACCAGCAGCAGATTCGTAATCCAGGCTGGCGTTGGTCCAGCGGGATCAACATGTGCTTCTGTGATGATATCCAGCTCACCATCGCCTTTCGGCACAAACTGCCATGTTGTTGCCCCTTCGGTGATTCGAACTGCATCTGTGATGGGCATGATACCTTCAGTGGCTGTTGCGACCATTGTAACCGCCAGAGTGACAGGGTCCTGGCGCCAGACCACCAGGGCCAACGCATCCCGGTCTGCCAGTGGCCAGGGGACATCATTATAGCTGTAGATGTATGACTCAGTGGGTGACAGTATCTCGTATTCGTAGGATTCCACGCAGAACGCGGCCCACGAAGAGCAGGCTTTTGCATCACGGACAAGCGCAACGGCGGCCGTCAACTTCGCTTTGATAGTCATGGTGGCGCGCACGGCCTTGTGTTTCGACCCTTCGACACTCCGCGTA
>CAYGNA010000140.1:0-9125 GCA_964351065.1 uncultured Pseudomonadales bacterium | reverse complement strand
CTTTCGCCGTCACTGTCACTGACTCGTAGGCAACGACAGTGCCAATGCCCTCTATCTCGTCGGGCATTGCCTTCAATACAACTTCTTGCGCAACAACCAGCGCGGCCCCACCACCCCGGCCAGGTGCAGGTCCTGCTGCTTTCTCCTCGGCAAAAAATTCTTCGTAGGCCAGCCACGCCACGCCGCCCGCAACCGCGAGCAGCAAGCCAATAATCAGTACTCTTGCCATGTACCTGGATCCCAATCAAACGCGCCCGGTACAGGCGCTACAAGAGCCGGATTCTGATACTGCACTGCAATAATTGCCAGCAGAATCAGTCCTCGCGCCACAAATTTGATGAGGTTTTCATCCATCTCGTGAGGTGGCGCATTTCGGCAATTACCGTACCATCTAAATCCGTCAGGTGAGAATCAACCCACGCAAACTCTGTTTTTGGCGAAGCGCCAAGGCCAACAATTTCGCCCGACCTCTTATACGGCGTGTCTATCCTGATGGGTCCGTTGACAAGCCGAATCTCTGTCGCGCCAAAAAACCCCACGGACGGCTGGCGAATTTTCCCGGGTGGAAAGCCTGCGTTCAGAACGCCGTACATAGATGCAGGGTAAACAAGCACACCTTCATACTCACCGGAACCGCCGCCCTCACTGATCGTCACATCAATTGGCTCAGGGGATGCATCACCCACTGCCAGATCCTGCAATATCCGCAGTTCGCTCTGCGTAGCATCTTCCAGCGCCAGGCTAGCGACATAATCCGGGCCCGCTGGATTACCCACACTCAGCGAGCCTTTGGCGACGATCTTGCCTTCAGGCGTTTCGACGTGTGCCGCCACCCTGACATCCTCTGCTGCCTTGGGCGCATCCATGACGGCACGGACATTTTCCCGGTGTGTTGTGGCAAACGTATAGAACATCGAAATCACGCCGCGCTCATACCAGCGCATGCCAAATGCGGAAGCGATGAGCGGGACAAAATGATTGAGGTGAACGGTTCCAGGGATGGTGCCTCCCCGCATGCCTATTTTGGTTGCCACGGCATCGTTGTGAATGGAACCGGGCAAGGCCGCCCAGCGGTTTTCTGGCTGCTGCCAGTCTGAGAACAGTTGCTCGCTCATCTGCATCGCTCCTCAAAGTTGCTGTCGCTTATAGTTAAAGATAAACCAATTTCACTGCAATCCAATACAAAATGGCACTTTTAATAATTCTTTCTGGTACTACAGCAACCACAATTGACATCGGAAGATTCCTCATTAGATACTCGGACACTCCGCTGATCAAGCCAGTACCTGTAAATGTCTGACAAAGCGCTAGCCGGTATTCGCGTCCTTGACGTCACCAACCATCGTGGTGAGATCGCCGGTCGACTACTGGCGGACCTCGGCGCGGAAGTCATTAAAATTGAGCCGCTGGAAGGCGTATCCAGTCGCCGCCTGCCGCCCTTCGACAGCAAAGACAACTCCTTGTTTTGGCAAGCTTATGGGTTGGGTAAACAATACTTTCGCCTGGATCTGTTTTCCACAACCGGCAGGGAACAACTGCAGGCACTGGTACAGGGCGCAGACATCCTGCTGGAAAGTTTTAATCCCGGCGTCACACAGAGTCTGGGCATTGATGAAGCTACTCTCAGGCAACTTAATCCAGGCCTCATCTATGTCTCTATTACCGGTTTTGGCCAACACGGTCCCAAGGCACACTGGCCAGCGACGAGCCTGACGTTGGAGGCAGCCGGCGGCCGACTGTCCATCCAGGGCGATCCCGATCGACCGCCCCTGCCAGTAGGTTACCCACAGGCCTGGCTGCATGCCGGTGCCCAGGCAGCCGCCGACGCGTTGATTGCCCTCAATGAACGGGATGTTTCAGGCCGCGGCCAACATCTGGACCTCTCCGCCTTCGAAACAATGTGGTGGACCCTGATGGGCGCACAAGGCGCGCCGGTCTGTCTGGGCGACAATCCGCCAGGCACGGGTGATGACCGCGGCGCAGTAGCACCGGTTCAGGGACCAAGGACCGTCTCAGCCCTGGATGGGCTGGTTACAATAGCACCCGGCGCAAGCCCGCCCGGCACCCGAACCATGTACAGTCTTGCCATTGATGCAGCACGCCGTGATGGTGTGCCTGTGCCAGAACTTGAGCAGTACAACTGGGACCAGTGGGTTGCGCTTGCGCAGCAGGGCGCGATAAGCCCGGAACACATGGCACAGGCAAGAGATCTGCTTGACCGTTTTATCGCCCGGCACACCACGCTGGAACTCGTTCAGTGGGCGCTTGAAAACAACCTGCGCCTGGGACCGCTACATACCACACGTGACCTCATCAACTTTCCCCAATATCTGCAACGCGGGTTTTTTGAGGATATTGGGGGCGTGACGCACCCGGTGAAATGGGGTCACCTGTCTGCCACCCCCATCAATGCGCACGCTCCAGCAAGCCTGACGCAACTGCCAGAGTGGCGCCCGACCCAGGTTCGCGACAAGAGAGTGGGCAGAGCCAGAAGCGGAAATGCCTTTGAAGGACTAAAAGTCGCAGATTTCTCCTGGGTCGCGGCTGGCCCGACCATCGGCAAGGCACTCGCTGACCATGGCGCAACAGTGATAAAGCTGGAGTCAGCAACCAGACCTGATCTTTCCCGTACTCTGCCGCCGCATATTGCTGGATCGGCGACCGAATCAGGTGACGGGCCAGACCTCAATCGGAGCTACTGGAGCTTTCTTTACGCTACTTCAAAACTCTCACTGCAGTGTAATCTCAGCACTGACGCAGGTCGGCAACTCGCTCGCCACGCCTGCGACTGGGCGGATGTTGTTATCGAGAGTTTCTCACCCGGCACAATGGCGCGCATGGGGCTCGACTATGCCACGCTCAGCCGGGATCGGCCTGATCTCATCATGCTCAGCACGTCGATGCTTGGGCAAACCGGCGACCTGTCCAGCTATGCCGGCTTTGGCCAGCAAGCCTCGGGGTTCTGTGGCCTTCACTATATTACCGGCTGGCCAGACCGGAACCCTTGCGGCGTTGCCACACCCTACACGGACGTTATCGCGCCAAAGTTTGGCATTGCGGCGCTGGCGGCAGCGCTGCATCACCGGCACAACAGTGGCCAGGGACAATTGATTGATCTGGCCCAGGCAGAATGCGCAATGATGTTTATTGCACCGCTAATTCTCGATGAAACGGTCAACGGCAAGACAGCTTCAGCCCAGGGTTTTGACTCAATCTACAACAGCCCACAAGGTGTTTACCGCTGTACGGGCAGCGAGCGCTACATTGCAATCGCCATTGGGGATGAAACGGAGTGGCGTGCGCTCTGTGGGATTATTCCTGGCTGTGATCCCGCCTGGGATACTGTCGAGCTTCGCCGCCAGCAACGCGATAAGATTCACCAACTCATTGAACAATGGACGATGGCCCGCGATGCCTTCGAGATCGAGCGCACGCTGGTCGCGACGGGAATACCTGCATCTGTCGTACAAAGGCCAATGGACGTGTATAACGACCCCCAGATTGAGGCGCGAGCACTGAAACAGCTTCTGACACATACACAATGCGGTGAAGTGGTGCACTACGGATTTCCGACCCGCTTTTCCGCCAAATCAGAGATGGTCAGATCAGCGCCACCCTGTCTGGGTGAGCACAATACGTTTGTCATGAAGTCGTTATTTGAACTGTCTGACACAGAAATCGCAGCGCTTACCGAAGGTGGCGCACTGGAATAGCAACCGGTCGCGCCCATGGGAGAACAAGTTGATCAGCACAACACCATTTCGGGCCGCCAGCCACTTTGGGCTTGGGGCATCAAAACATGACCTGACTGCCATTGGAGACAACCCTGTGGACTGGGTTGTTGAACAGTTGCAACCAGGCCGGTCGGTGGTCATGAGCGGTCTAGAACCCGCCAGCGGACAGATTGCAGCCTACCAGCAATTGCGCCAGGACAGGCAGCGCGCAAAGCGCATCACTGCAGGTGACGAGGCCAAAATCAGTCAGCTGGAAGAAACCCAGAAGGCTTATCGAGGAGAAGTTCGGGACCAGGTTCAGGCCACCATGAATATCCGCCTCAACCAGGCAGTCAGCACGCCGAGCCCCGTGAAAGAAAGACTTGCCCATTTCTGGTCCAATCACTTCACCGTATCGCGTACCGGTCGCCCACAGATTGCCAGTGCCTGCACAGCGTTTGAGAATGAAGCAATCCGGCCCTCTCTCGATGGCCACTTCTCCGAGATGCTGGTCAAGGTCGCCTCTCATCCGGTGATGCTGCTCTACCTCGACAATGCCCAGTCGGTTGGCCCTCGTTCACGCGCAGGCAAGCGCCGGGATGCCGGGCTGAATGAGAACCTGGCGCGGGAAATTATGGAGTTACATACACTCGGCGTTGATGGTGGCTACACGCAGGCAGATGTAACGTCCCTGGCGCGCATTCTCACAGGCTGGACGGTTGGCAACACACAGTTGCAGCGGTTTGGTGCAACCCCGGGCGAGTTTACGTTTGCCGAGTTTATGCACGAACCGGGCACTCACTCGCTGCTGGGGAAAGATTACAAGGACACAGGAGCGAAGCAAGGCGTTGCGGCACTCCGCGATCTTGGGCTGCAACCTGCTACCGCGCGATTTGTTGCTCGAAAGCTGGTTACTCACTTCGTCTCTGACGCACCATCTACGCGTGATGTGGACTTTGTTGCCAGGGCGTATCTGGAATCAGACGGCCACCTGCCGACAGTGCATCGCGCTGTACTAACCTTAAGCAACGCCTGGGCACCATCAAACCAAAAACTGAAAACACCTTTTGAACTGCTGGTATCAACCTTGCGCGGTCTCGAACTGCCTGCCGTGGGCACCCGGGAGATGAGTACCAATGTGTTGCGCACAATGAACCATTTGCCTTTCTCTGCACCCTCTCCCGCCGGCTGGCCCGACACGACAGCGCACTGGGGATCACCCACCGCACTCAAGCAGCGTATCGAGTGGGGTGTCGCCGTGGGGCGCAGGTTGGGCAACCGCATAAATGCGATGGACGCTGCTGCATTGATGGTAGACAGTCAGAGTGCCGAGCGACTTGTCCAGAGTATTTCGCGAGCAGAAAGCCCGGCACAGGGGCTGGCCCTGTTACTCTCATCACCCAACTTCCAGTGGAGGTAATTCTGTGATCTCCCGACGACACTTTCTCATTAATACAGCCGTGGCATCACTAGCGATGTCCGCGCCAGGTCTGGCTTTTTCTGCGGGCACCAGCACCAGGCCACGATTGATGGTGGTCATCCTGCGTGGTGGTATGGACGGTATGGTTGCACTGCCACCTTTTGGTGACCGGGCTTACGCAAAAACACGCGGCGATCTGGCGTTGCCCGCACCAGGCGAGGAAAACGGCATCCTCGATCTCGACGGATTGTTTGGATTGCACCCACGACTTGCGGGCCTGCATTCACTGTATCGCAGCGGGGAAATGGTGGCATTTGCAGGCACTGCACCACCCTATCGCGAGCGCAGTCACTTTGACGCACAAAACGTGCTCGAATCCGGTGTCGAAGTGCCCCACGCTGCAAGGGACGGCTGGCTTTATCGGGCGCTTGCTGGCGCACCTGGTGGCCAGGAACTCGAACACCTTGCCATGGCTATCGGGCAATCTGTACCGCTCATTCTGCGCGGCGAGAGGAGCGTCGGTAGCTGGGCACCGGATGGATTACCCGACCCTGACGATGACACCATGGCGCGTGTCCTCAGGCTTTACCAGGACGACCAGAAGCTGGGCCCAACAGTGGCGTCGATGATGGCAACCGAAGACATGATTGGTGAAATGGGGATGATGGAACGAGCGCGGGGCAATAATCTGGCGGCACTCGCCAGTCGGGCTGCCGAATTTCTCATTCACAAAAATGGACCACAGGTCGCCGTGTTGGAAAGTGGCGGTTGGGACACCCATGCAAATCAGGGTGCCGAGGGTGGTAATCTCGCAAACCGATTGGGCGCACTGGACGAGGTTTTGGCTGGGCTAAAAACCAAACTGGGCAATACATGGCAACAAACTGCGGTGCTTGTTGTGACCGAGTTCGGCCGGACAGTTGCGATGAATGGAACCAGGGGTACCGATCACGGCGTGGGTGGTGCGGCCTTCCTGCTGGGCGGTGCAGTTAAGGGCGGCCGGGTAGTTGCCGACTGGGCGGGGCTGGCAAAAAACCAGTTGCTTGACGGCAGGGATGTGAGACCCACCGTGGATCAGCGGAGTATCTTCAAAGCCGTGCTCGCAGATCATATGGGATTACCCGGTGACCTGATCAATGCCAGGGTGTTCCCGGCGTCCACGGCTACGAGGCAGGTTACAAATCTGTTCGCCAGAACATGAGCACCAACATACCTGGAACTGGTTTATCTTGTACTGACCGTCATGTTCGGTGTTTCTCCACTCTCATGCTTACTCTTACTCTTGGACTGATGAGCACCATGGCAAGCGCTGACCCTGCAAAATTGACGATCCAAAGGCTACCTGACAACCCGTTGCTGACGACCAAATCGTCCCCGATGCTCGGCAACAACGTAAACGGCCCCAGTGTCATTCGGGTGCCGGATTGGGTAGAGCGACCGCTTGGCAAGTACTATCTGTATTTTGCCCACCACAAGGGTAAGAACATCCGACTTGCTTACGCGGACAAGGTGACCGGGCCCTGGACCATTCATGAACCAGGCACCCTGCAGTTGGACGATTCATATTTCCCGACTGGCGTCATTCCGCTTGATGATTTGCCTGAGCCCACGCAGAAGCGTGTCAGCCAGATGCGTGAGGCTGGTGATGACCCACTCTACACGCACATCGCCTCACCGGAAGTTGTAGTTGTACCGGAGCATCAGGAGATCCGTTTGTACTATCACGGCATGCTATCCCGCGGCGCACAGGTGACCCGAGTTGCCGTTTCACATGACGGGCTCAACTTTGAGGCCCGGGAAGAGATTATTGGACGTCCCTACCTGCGGGTATTCAACTGGGAAAATCGCACTTACGGATTGGCCATGCCTGGCGTTTTCTACCGCTCGGATGATGGCTTAACCAACTTTGAAGAGGGCCCCACCCTGTTTAACAAAGATATGCGACACGCCGCTCTGGTTATCCGCGGCCACACGCTCTATGTATTCTGGACGCAGGTGGGAGACGCGCCAGAGCAGATCCTGCTTTCAACCATTGATATCAGTGGCGACTGGCGCAGCTGGCAGGAATCGCAGCCGATCCCGATCCTGAAACCGGAGTTTGAGTGGGAAGGCGCACATCTGCCCATTGCGCCCTCTGTACGCGGCGCCATTGAGACACCAGTTAACCAGCTCCGCGACCCGGAAATTTTTGAGGAAGACGGCAAAACCTGGCTGCTCTATTCAATCCAGGGAGAATCCGGCATCGCAATCGCCGAAATCAGCGGGCTCTAGCAATCCTGCATCCTTTGGTTGAATAGTTTGGATAGTTCAGCTTGGTTACCGGTTGCTGTAACATCCACCCCTGTGGCTGCTCCGACTAACGCCTGAAGATCAGGAATGCACATGCGCGAGTTTCAGAAAATTACCGATTTACTGACCCCGGCCGAATTGGCTGAAGTGACCCGCAAGAGTGATATTGCAGGCGCATGGATGGTGCTGTGCCAATGGGCAGCAGTGATTGGCATTTTTTGGGTGGCCGCGGTATGGACCAATCCGCTGACCGTCATCCTGGGTACAGTGTTGCTGGGTGGGCGTCACCTTGGGTTTGGCGTGCTCAGCCATGAATGTGGTCACAAGACACTGTTCCGCACCCGCTGGCTGAACGAGTTTGTGGTCAACTGGCTCTGTGCTCCACCTCACTTTTCGAACAATTACGCGTATATGCGCGGCCATCTCCAGCACCATCGCCATGCCGGCACAACAGACGATCCGGACCTGCCAAATTACCGGGATTACCCCATCACACCAGAACGCCTGCGCCGCAAGATCAAGCGTGACCTGATCGGTCAGACCGGCTGGCGAACAGTAAAAGGCATCTGGAACAAACTGGTCAATCTCCACAAGCTGAACAGCGAAACACGCGGCTGTATGCTGCGCGGTCTGGCGCTCAATCTTGCGATGCTGGGTACACTGGTTGCAGTGGGTGAAGGCTGGCTTTACCTGATGTGGGTCGTGTCATTTGTCTTCCTGCAGCCACTGGTTTCCAGGATTCGGCAGGTTTCAGAACACGGCGCGGTACCTGACCTGTATAACATGGACCCACGGATGAACACGCGAACCGTCCACGCCAACCTGGTAGAGCGCATGTTTGCGCCCCATCGTGTGAACTATCATCTGGAACACCACATGCTGGCGTCAGTGCCAGCGTACAGGCTGAAGCGACTGCACGAGATCCTGACGACCAAGGGATATTACGAGGGCGTGAATTTTCCGAACGGCTATATTGAGCTGCTTCGAAACGTCACCAACACCGGGCCGACACCGGCGACTGCCTGATACCGACCCCTGTTGGTTTCGCGAAAGCTATTTGACAGCAATTAGCTCAACTTCAAATACCAGCGTCGTATTACCGGGTATTGGGCCAACGCCGCGTTCCCCGTAGCCGAGTGCTGGTGGCACGACAAGACGCCACTTATCGCCTTCTTTCATCATCTGCAATGCTTCGGTCCAACCCGCAATAACGCCGTTTACCGGCAGATCAATTGGCTCACCGCGCTCAACCGAACTGTCAAAAACACGTCCATCTTCGAAGGTGCCGTGGTAGTGCGCGGTCACCGTATCGGTTGGCCCGGGGGTCGCACCCTCACCGCTGGCCAGAATCTCGTACTGCAGCCCTGATGCCGTGGTAATCATTTCGCCCATAATCCTGCTCCAAAAAAAGTCTCACACCCTACCACAAACCGTGCGAACTGATTTCACTTCAGGTACCAGATTCTGCTAATGTCGGCTCATTCCCGCCCACAATGAGGATTCGCCATGAGCGAGCAACTGAAACAGGAACCGGCAGACGAGACCCCGCGCCGCGGTTTCAACCCTTTCCTGACCCCTGATGCGCCACCCGTGGTCACCGATCCCTACTCAATCCCGATTGAAGATATCAACGTGATTGACGGCCGGCTGTTCCAGCAAGAGATCGTGTGGGAGCACTTCAAACGCTTGCGTGAAGAAGACCC
>CAYGNA010000139.1:5428-9132 GCA_964351065.1 uncultured Pseudomonadales bacterium | reverse complement strand
CAGTTCGCTGCCAGTCCTTGCATTTATCCTCGTGCTCGGCATTGTCGTCGATGATGCGATTGTCGTCGGTGAGCGTGTTTTCAGCCACGAGACAACCGACCGGACGCACCGTGAAGCTGCCATCTCGGGCACACTTGAAGTGTCTATTCCGGTTATCTTCGGTGTACTGACCACCATGGCAGCGTTCTTGCCCATCCTGCTGATTGACGGCCGTATGGGTCAGTTCTTTTCTGTTATTGGCTATGTGGTTGTCATCTGCCTGGTATTCAGTCTGATCGAATCACAAATCATCCTGCCTGCGCACCTCGCCCATCGGCGCACTGAAGGGTACATGTTCTCCGACACCCGATTCGTGAAAGGCTGGATCAGGGTCCAGACGAGGATTGCCGATTCACTCGAGTGGGTCGCCGAGTACAGTTACAAACCACTGCTCATCCGCTCGCTGGAATGGCGCTGGGTGACCTGGGCAGTCGCGACAGGTATCCTGGTACTCGCGCTCGCCCTGATCATCAGCGGTCGCGTGGTATTCCAGTTTTTCCCTGCTGTCGACGGTGACAACATCTATGCCACGCTCAGCATGCCCGAAGGGGTCAATGTAGAACTGACCGAGGCTGGTGCGCGTCGCCTGGAGCAGGCTGCACTGACGCTGGAGGAAGAACTGAACCGAGAGCTCGAGATGCAGGCTGGCCAGAGTGTTGTCACCAATATGCTGGTCTCAATTGGCTCCAACGCTGCCCGCAGCAACGGGCCGCCTAGCCAGTCGGCCGGCGGTAGCCACATGGCCGAGGTTGTACTCAAGCTGGCACCCATAGAGGCGCGCAAGGGGATGACCACGGGAGAGATTGGCGATCGTTGGCGAGCCATCACCGGCGACATTCCCGATGCGATTGAACTCAACTTCAATGCCAATTCGTTTAGTGCAGGTTCGCCCCTCATGATCCAGTTAAAAGGTCGTGACGTCGAAGAATTGCGTCTTGCTGCTGCCAGCCTCCGGGAAGAAATGGCGCGCTACCCGGGCGTGCTGGATCTCACCGACTCTTTCCGCTCCGGCAAACAGGAAGTCAAACTCGACATCCTGCCGGATGCGAAACCACTCGGTCTGACACTCAATGATCTCGCACGCCAGGTGCGCCAGGCCTTTTACGGTGAAGAAGCCCAGCGAATCCAGCGCGGTACAGATGATGTTCGTGTGATGGTGCGATATCCCGAAGAAGAACGGCGTTCACTGGCCAACCTGGAAGAAATGCGGATTCGCACGCCGAGTGGCAGTGAGGTGCCTTTTCTCTCGGTTGCAGACACGGACTATGGCAAAGGCTATTCCGCCATAAGACGCCAGGACCAGCAGAGAATTGTTACCGTCACCGGTGACGTGAATCGCACCCTGGTCACGCCGGAAGAGGTTATCGCAGCTGTCGGTCGGGGGTTGTGTGCGCCTGGCACCGCCCTGGGGACGCGTGCCCATGCCTGCCGCAATCCGGACTTTCCTGGCGTAACCTACTCCCTGGGAGGGGAGCAGGAAGAGCGGTCAAAGGCGCTGGGTAGTATATTTGGTACCGTGCCGCTTGCGCTGCTGTGCATTTACGCGCTACTGGCCGTGCCGCTCAAAAGTTACCTGCAACCGCTGGTCATTATGAGCGTTATCCCGTTTGGCGCAGTGGGCGCGATTGTCGGTCACTTTGTCATGGGCTGGAACCTGATCTTCTTCTCGATGCTCGGCATCATCGCCCTTTCGGGTGTAGTGGTGAACTCATCGCTTGTACTGGTCGACTACATCAATCGTCAGCGGCGGGCTGGCACGCCCCTGTTCGAGGCTGTTACCAACGCCGGCGTGGTGCGTTTCCGACCAATCCTGCTCACCTCAGTGACAACGTTTGTTGGTCTCGTACCGCTTATGACCAACGAGGACCCGGAAACGTTCATGTTCATTCCCATGGCCATTTCACTGGCATTCGGCGTGCTCTTTGCAACGTTTATCACCCTGCTGCTAATACCCAGCCTGTACCTGATGCTGGACGACTGGCTCCGTTTCTGGGGTATCGACAAGCAGGTCGACCCTGCTGAGGTCGTTCATCACGGCGAGGGTGTCAAAGCAGAGCTACCGGCATCAGCCGGCAAGTAATCTCAGCTCGCAGCAAGAAACTCAGCGATGCACTCGTTCAACGCATGAGGCGAATCGTAGTGAATCATATGACCGGCGCCACCGATTTCACGGTGGCGCGCGTTCTGGAACAGTGCCACGCGCCGCTGCGTCTCCCTGTCATGCAAGCCTTCGTCTGTGGACAGTTCAAACCTGGGGCCTGACCAGTACTGCATGGAGTGCTCACCTGTAATCACCAGCACCGGCGCCTCGATATGCTGCCACTGCGCTTCGCTTTCGCTGTGATCGAAAGTGCTCCATACCATGTTCACGGCAGGGTCCCATTTCCAGCGCACGCCACCCTCCGGGTGTGGTTCAACGCCGTGTTCCGCAATATGACGGGCGGTTTCCGCTGCGAGCCTGGGATTGTTTGTTGCGAGTCGGTCAAACGCTTCGTCGACACTGCTGATACGTCTGCGCTCGGATGACAACTGCAGCGCAGCCTCAACATTCTGGCGCCAGCCGGCCTTCGCCTGAAGGGGTGAGAGCGCCCGTGGTGGTCGCGGAGGGCCCATCCCGTCGATCAGCACCAGCGCCCTTACCTCTTCACTGTAAATCGCCGCATACCGGGAGGTGATATGCCCTCCCAGACTGTGTCCAATCAGCGTCGGCCGCAACAGATCAAAGTGCATCACCACGGCACGCAGATCGGCGACAAACTGAACCATCGCATAACTGCCGGGATTTTCACTGTCGCCATGCCCCCGCAGGTCGGGCACCACAATGCGATATTCTTCCTGCAGCGCTTCAACCAGACTCATCATGCTCAGGGCGTGGTCGCGCATACCATGCACAATAACGAGTGGTGGTTTATCGGCACCACCAAAATCCAGTGCAGAAAGCCAACAATTGGCACCTGCAATGGCAACTCTTTCGTAGGGTAGCTGTCTCATGTGTCTCTACTTGTCTTAATTGGCACTCGGTCCAGCGATCAGCCGGTTTTAATTGGGCGTCGCTTGGTTTATAAGAAGGCTCGGATTATCCATAGAAAGGTCACAATGTTACACGCAAAATCCTTGATGATTTACCTGCTGTTGATTGTCGCTGCACCCGCAATGGCGGCAAGCGACCCCTTTGATATCGACGTCGAGATACCCTATTCGATGTTCCGCCTCGAGAACGGGCTCACCGTCATTGTCCACGAGGATCACAAAGCGCCCATTGTGGCGGTTAACGTCTGGTATCACGTGGGTTCAAAAAACGAGGTGCGCGGCCGCACCGGCTTCGCTCACCTGTTTGAACACCTGATGTTCAATGGCAGCGAACACTTTGATGACGATTACTTTCGCGCCACCGAAAAGCTGGGCGCAACAACGCTGAACGGCACGACCAACTGGGACCGCACAAACTACTTTCAGACCGTTCCCGTAAACGCTCTAGACAGCATTCTGTGGCTCGAATCAGACCGGATGGGTAACCTGCTACCTGCCATTACCCAGGCCAAACTCGATGAGCAGCGTGGCGTTGTCCAGAACGAAAAACGCCAGCGTGAGAACTCGCCTTATGGCAAAGCAGCGGAAATCCAGTACAGCAGTCGTATTCCGTTCAGCCGCACCTCTTCGTGGAG
>CAYGNA010000139.1:0-5418 GCA_964351065.1 uncultured Pseudomonadales bacterium | reverse complement strand
TGATCTGAATGCAGCCACGCTGGATGACGTCCACGGCTGGTTCAAGCAGTACTATGGCGCCTCCAATGCAGTCCTCAGCATCGCTGGAGATGTTGATACCCAAGAGGTGCGCAAGAAAGTAGAACACTATTTCGGCTTTATCCAGCCGGGACCACCACTGACGAAACACGAGAGCTGGGTCGCCAAGTTAACCGGTGAACAACGTGAGGTCAGCTACGACCGCGTCCCGCAGACCATGATGCTCAAGAGTTGGAACACCGAGGGTAACAGCACCCGCGATACCAATATGCTCGCCCTTGTAGGCAGCATTATGTCAAATGGCAAAAGTTCCAGACTTTACAAGCGGCTCGTCTACGATGAGCAGCTTGTCTCCTCGGTCAGTGCCTATACCGCCAGCGGTGAAATTGGTGGCACCTGGGAGGTTACCGCCATGGTAAACCCGGGCATTGAAGAGGCCACGGTCGACGCCATCATTATGGAGGAGATTGCCAAATTTATTAAAAATGGCCCGACCCGGGAAGAACTCGAGCGCGTCAAGATTGAGACAATCAGCTCCTTTGTTCGCGGCGTTGAGCGCATTGGCGGGTTTGGCGGCAAGTCCGATATTCTCGCATCCAACTACATCTACACCGGGGATCCGGCTTACTACCAGAAAGAACTGGCGTGGATCAAATCTGCTACCCGAAAAGATCTGCAGGCTGCGGCAGCAAAGTGGCTGTCAGACGGCATGTATCATCTGGAGGTTCGCCCATACCGTGATGGCAAGGCCAAACCTTCAGAAGTTGACCGCTCTGGCATTCCTGAACCGGGCGAGCCACCGATTGCCTCGTTCGACAGTTTTGAACGCACCACGCTGGATAACGGCCTTGAAATTATTGTTGCCCGGCGTGACGCAGTACCTGTTGGCCAGTTTCAGCTTTCCGTGGATGCCGGCTATGCCGCCGACCAGTTTGGCAAAGCGGGCCTCGCCAAGCTCGCCATGAACATGCTCGATGAGGGTACCAAAACGCGCGACGCCATCGAGATCAGTGACGAGTTGATCATGTTAGGCGCAAGCGTCGGTACAGGTTCGAACCTCGATACTTCTTTTGTATCCCTGTCGACGCTGACCAGCACGCTTGACGACTCACTCGAAGTGTTTGCCGATGTTGTCCTGAACCCGGCCTTCCCGGCCGCAGAACTGGAACGACTCAGAACCCAGCAGTTGACAGCCGTGCAGCGCGAGCAGCAGAACCCGAACAGCATGGCATCACGGGTTCTTCCCAAGCTGATTTACAGCAAGGGGCATGCCTACGGCAATCCACTGACCGGCTCCGGCACCCTCGAATCCGTGCGGCTGATCAAGCTGGATGAACTCAGGGCTTTTCACGAAACCTGGTTCAAGCCTAACCACGCCACCATGATTGTGGTTGGCGACACCACCATGGCAGACATTCGTCCGAAACTGGATGCGCTGTTTGGTAAGTGGCGACCCGGCGACATACCCACCAAGGACATTGGCCAGGTAGCCCGGCACGATGAGATCGAAGTTTATCTCGTCGATCGCCCCGGATCGGAACAGTCCATTCTGCTCGCGGGTCACATTACTTTGCCAGCCGCTAATCCAGATGAGGTTGCCATCGAAGCCGTCAATGACGTGTTGGGCGGGATGTCGACATCCAGGATCAACATGAACCTGCGTGAGGACAAGGGCTGGTCATACGGTGCGGGTACAGGATTAATCAACGCCCGTGGTCAACGAACCCTCTACATGATCACCAGTGTTCAGACAGACAAGACGACAGAGTCGATCATTGAGGTGATGAAAGAGATGAAGGCGTTTATATCAGACTCGCCGATCACCGCCGAAGAACTCGACAAGAGCATCAAGAGCAACTCACTGTCCTTATCAGGCCGCTGGGAAACTGCCGGGTCTGTGCTCGGGTCACTTTCACAGATGGTGCAGTACGGTCTGCCGGATGATTATTTCAGGACTTATCCACAGAAAGTTGCGAGCCTGACAGTCGATGAGGTGAACCGGGTCAGTGGCGAGTTGATCCATCCTGGCTCCCTGGTCTGGGTAGTTGTCGGCGACAAAGAGAAGGTGATGCCAGGCCTTGAATCCCTGGGCTATGGCCCGGTGAAACTGATTGATGCTGATGGTAATCTGTTGGAAAACTAATCTAACAGATTGTCTGGTAGCTGATCTGCTCGTTGAACTGATAGCTGCCACGACACAATAGGGGGACATATGGCGGCGCCGCTGGTTGGTCTGTGTGTACTGGATCTGACATCTGGGCCTGCCGGCGGCCTCGCCACCATGGTGCTGGCAGACTTTGGGGCCAGGGTGATTCGATACCCTGACCCTGATTACCAGGAACTGAACCATATAGCCTCCGCGCGAATGTGGCTACGCGGCAAGATAAACGCCACACTTCCGCTACTGGACGCGGTCCGGGACGCCGATATTGTTGTTGTCTCGTCACCCAACGGTTTCAGCGAAAGCGACTTCGAAACCCTGCACAGAATCAACAAACGGCTCATCTACGCTGAGGTTACGGCGTTTGAAGGCGAAGCCAACGTGCCTGTAACCGAACCAGTGGTGGCAGCCAGGCTCGGCCGAATGATGTCGATGCAGGGCATTCTGCGGGAACCAGGCCCAAGATATTCAGCCGTGCAGGTTGCAACTCATGCCACCGCGCAGAACCTGGTCACCGGCATTCTTGCCTCCCTGTTCGAGCGCAACCGCAGCGGCACGGGTCAACGTGTATCAACGTGCCTCGCAAAGGGACTAGCGCCCTACGATATGGGTGGCTCGCTCGGTATGCAATTAGGCACTGCAACGCCTGCACCCGTAGATCCCGCCAGCATCATGCCAACGCTTAACTATCATCCCGTGCAGTGCAGTGATGGGCGCTGGCTGCAGCTTGGTAACCTGTTGCCGCACCTCTTTGCCAGTTTCATGCGGGCAATTGGGTTAGAAGCAGAAATGTCACGACTTCCCGCAGAACAGGAAGCAGTACGTGATGCCATTCTGCAGCGGATGCAGTCACGCCCGCTTGCAGAGTGGATGGAAATTTTTGTGCAGGACGGCGGCATTGCATCACATCCTTACCTGACCGCAGCAGAAGCGCTGACCGATCCCGACATGACAGATAATGGACATGTCGCAGAAATCAACGGTACAACACAGCTTGGCCCCCTGGCCCGATTGACGGCTACGCCAGCCGCAATTGGTGAGACTGGTGCAGGTGAACCCTGGACACTACCAGAACCTGCCGAGGCGGCGCCTGCAAACGCGCCGCTGCGCGGCATCACTGTGCTGGAACTGGCAACCATCATCGCTGCACCACTGGGTGCTTCATTTCTTGCTGATCTGGGTGCCAGGGTCATCAAGGTGGAAACCATCGGCGGTGATCCGTTCCGAAGCATGGCAGGCGGCGTTGGTTCGGCGCGTTGCAACCAGGGTAAGGAGAGCATCGGTGTTGACCTCAAGAGTCCCGCGGGACGAGATATTGTCGATAAGCTGGTCAGGCAGGCAGACATCCTGATACACAATTTCCGGCCCGGCGTGCCCGAACGCCTCGGTATTGGCTACGCTGAACTCAGTGCAATCAACCCGGGCCTTGTCTACCTGTCAGCCAATGGCTACGGCCCCGACGGACCGGGTGCGCTGCGCCCTTCCACCCACCCGATTCCCGGCGCAGCCATGGGTGGCGCTGCCTACCAGGCTGGTGGGCTGCCAACCGACCTTCTGCCTCTGCCAGAACTGCGCGAACAGGCAAGGCGCATCATGCGTGCCAACGAGGTGAACCCGGACCCCAATACCGCGATGGTAATAGCCAGTTCTGCACTGCTGGGCCTGATGGCCCGTGAAAAAACCGGCAAGGGCCAACAGATTTTTGGCGATATGTTTATTGCCAATGCTTACGCCAACTTTGATGACATGATCAATTTCGAGGGCAAATTACCAAGAGCACCACTGCGTCACGACCTGACCGGCGTTCATGCCCTGTGCCGTCTCTATCCGTGTGAGACGGGCTGGATTTTTCTCGACCTGCGCCGCCTGGTTGACTGGCAGTCGTTTTGCGGGCTCGCTGGTGCCTTGCATCTTGCCAGCCACTACCCGAACCCCCTGCCGGAACCGCCCGAAACGCTCAACGAAGAACTCGAAGTACTTTTTGGCAGCAGGCCCGCCGAGCACTGGGAAAACCTGTTGCTCCCTGCCGGCATCGGCTGTGTGGTGGCTGACCGCTACAATCTCCCGACATTTTTCTTCACCGAGGCAAAAGAGCATTCACACTACATGACCCGGGTAGATGATGCTGCCAGGGGCGCTTACTATCGCCACAAGCCCATGCTGGAATTCAGTCGATCCCGGTTGAAAGTCGGCGCACTGACGCCAGGCGGCGCCCAGAACGTTGACCTACTGACTGAGCTGGGCTACGACCAGGCAACAATTCGCAGCCTGTTTACCGACGGCATTCTTTGGTCCGAGACCGCGCCTGACCTGTAAACCGCGGCGCTTCTCTTTCCTCTTTCCTCTTAAAGGAACACCTATGGACGTATTTACCTCTGATTCTGCACAACTTCTGTGTCAGCTCACCGATCGGGTGTTTGTCATTACCCTGAACCGTCCCGAAGCACGCAACGCGCTGTCACCTGATTTGACACGCAACCTGCGCGCGGCAATTGCCTGGGCAGCGCAGGCGGAACAGGTGGGCGCCCTACTCATCACCGCCGCCGGGGCTGCTTTTTGTGCTGGCGGTGACGTGAAAGCCATGGGGCAACGTGACCAGGCCGAACCCGCCAGCCTTGAGGCCCAGTTCCAGGAAATGCGAACGCGCCACCACGAGATATCAGGTGCACTATACAAAATGCGCAAGCCAACCATTGCGGCCCTACCAGGCGCAGCAGCAGGCGCCGGCATGGCCCTGGCATTAGCTTGCGATTTGCGTATTGCCGCCGATACGGCGTTCCTGAGTACTGCTTACGCTCGCATTGGTCTCTCTGGAGACTATGGCATCGCCTGGCTCCTTACACGCGTGGTGGGACCTGGACGTGCCAGGGAACTGATGCTGACGGCAGAGCGCATAAGCGCACCAACCGCAGAGAAAATTGGTCTGGTCAATCGCGTTGCACCGGCAGAGTCGCTGCAACTGGAAGCGATGGAAATGGCGCGACGGCTTGCCAACGGCCCACAGGTGGCGTTTGCCTACATGAAAGACAACCTCGACGAGGCGTTGGTAATCGACCACGCAACTGCCATCGACCAGGAAGCCGACCGACTCCTGAAATCCCGCTCTACCAACGATCACCGGGAAGCTGTCAAAGCTTTTGCCGAAAAACGGGAACCCTCCTTCACCGGTCGTTGAGCGGTTTGATGACAGGTCTCTCAAACTTGGAGCTACTGAGGGATTTCAGAGAGGCAGGGCATGC
>CAYGNA010000138.1:7027-9177 GCA_964351065.1 uncultured Pseudomonadales bacterium | reverse complement strand
CATGACGACAGTCACCAACGACTTCAACAAGTTCTCGCAGGAAATGGCCGAGCTTCGCCAGGGGCTACTTACCGATAACCAGGAGATGACAACCCAGGTATCGCTGGTGCGCGGACAGATTCAGGACCAGGCGGTAGTGGTTGAAGGCAATCGTCGCAATGTCTCTGCTATTGAGCAGAAGATGAAAGGCGTTGAAGAAGCCATCAATGTGATTGATCGCTACCGCCAGCAGATCAACCAGCGCCTGATTGACCTGCAGGAGCAGGTGCAGGCTGTCACCGCGCCACCGCCAGCGGGTTAGAGCCCTCTCCATTGCGGCCCTTTAGGCCTCCAGTCGAGGTGACGCCGAGCGTCGATTTTGACCGAAGCGGGGTAGCCAGATCACCACTTTGTCATTTCGACCGAAGCGGGGTAGCCAGATCACCACTTTGTCATTTCGACCGAAGCGGAGAAATCTCGCCCCAGACCAGGGATCAGTTAAACGACCAGTCGCGCAGCACGCTGACTTCAAAGGTGTAGTGCAGGTAGCTGACAATCACGCCTTCTTCACTGATCTCAACCAGTTTGATTCCCTCTGCGATCATGTCGCCCTCACGCAGGCTGCGCCCGTTGATGTTGACCATGCGAAAGCTGGGTTCATCAGAGTAGATGTGGCTCGAGAAGGTCAGGTCGGGAATCTGTCGCTGGATGTTTGGTGGCAGTTCAGCGATGCGCACCACGTCCTTTTCTTCTTTTGGTGCGGCAACCTGATTTTGTCGGGCGAAAAAGTCCTGCGGCGTAATGAGTTCACCCTCCTGCCGGTCCGCCTCGACTGTCTCGTCGGGCTGTGTACCTGCCTGACCGGTGATGGCTGGCTCTGGCGCAACTTGCGTCGGTGGGGCTGACGAAATAAAGGTGCCTGTGGTCGGGCTGGTCTCTTGTCGAGCGGGTGCTGCCAAACTGGCTGGTTCTGCCTGGCGCGGGAAAGTGGTGTTTGGCCCGCTCATGACGGCTGGGGCGTTTTCGGTTCGGCTTGTTCCCAGCCAGTAGGCACCACCCCCAACAGCCACCAATCCGACCAACACACAGATCATCACCACCACAGAGTTTGTACGGCGACCCGGTGAAGTTTCCCGGTGCACAACACCCAGGTCAGGCGCTTTCTGGCGGCGCTTTTCCTTTTCGGATTTGTTCAGGGCGTCCAGGATATACGACATCAGCCTGCGCCCCCTGCCAAATCAGTTAGCTTCGGTACG
The DNA here is from genome assembly GCA_964351065.1 of uncultured Pseudomonadales bacterium. Taxonomy (GTDB): domain Bacteria; phylum Pseudomonadota; class Gammaproteobacteria; order Pseudomonadales; family Azotimanducaceae; genus JANQJA01. The sequence goes on along the minus strand of CAYGNA010000138.1, from coordinate 7,942 downwards.
GCGTTGCCCGCAGCGCTGTTCAGGTGAATCCAGGTCTGTTCACCAGCAATGCCATCTGGCCTTAAGCCGCGAGAGAGTTGAAACCGCTTCAGGCGATCAGTGAGTTCGGTGTCAAAACGGTTGCTGGATGGCGATGAGAATGGGGCGTCATCAACAGTCCGCAATTGAGCCTTCAACAGGCCAACGAGCGGGCCTTCATCACCCTGCTGCAGTAGTCGAAAGCCAGCCGGCGGTCGCCAGAGTAATGTGAAATAGCCATTCCAGGACTGCAACATGTCCTCGGCCTTGATCTGGTAGGTGCCGGCATCAGAGATAAGCGTGACTCCATCGTCTTGCACTCTGGTCACAACCAAAAAGTGTGGCAGGCTTGCAATGTTCAGCTCTACGAGGGCCGGCCGGTTCAGGTGGGCAAGGTCACGCAGGCTGCCGAGCAGTGTCAGGCAGCGCAGGTTAACCGCCTCGGCAGCATCACATTGACCGTTGATTGAGGGTGCATCCCATACGCCAAACAGCAGTTGCATTGTCGTGGCCCGACTCTCGCCTCCCTCGACTTCGATCAACCTGTTGAATTCGCGGGTTGCCACCGGCATTGCCAGTGCAGCAGGGGAGACACCAACGGATGTAGGCGCTCCTGTGAGGTTCGCGCTACCTGTCACGCCGGTGTCACCGGTGATTTCGGCACTTGATGCAGTCTCGGTATCCGAGGGCTCAAGGGGCACGCTCACCGCGTCATCACTGTTGGCTGCGAGGCCATAGGTCATGTTGCCGTTGGCCGATTGACCAGTTGGTATCTCCTTTCTCGGGTCGACTGCCTGATCTACGTTTACGCTGGCAGGCGATTGTCGAGCGGGCGTATTCGTCGATGGGTTGAACAGGGGCTGGGTGGGTCCCGGCGGGGCGCGCGGGGGGCGGCGG
>CAYGNA010000138.1:1841-7017 GCA_964351065.1 uncultured Pseudomonadales bacterium | reverse complement strand
TTCTTTTGCGGCATTGTCGACGGTTTGCCGATCGACTTGCAGGCGATTCTGCGCATAGGTGCCAAGCAGTGCCCGATCGCAAATGAGATTGATCAGGCGAGGAATGCCGCCGCTCAGATCGCCCACGCGTTTGACCACATCGGGCGGGAATAGCTTGCCCCGGCTACCTGCAATCTCCAGGCGGTGTTCTATATAGCTCTCGACTTCCTCACGATTGAGGGCTTCAAGATGGAACCTTGCGGTCACGCGCTGCGACAGTTGCCGCAGTTCATTCCTGTCCAGGATGTCGAGCAGTTCAGGTTGGCCCAGCAGGATAATCTGTAGCAGTTTGCGCTGGTTGGTCTCAAGATTGGTGAGCAGGCGCAGTTGTTCCAACACATCAATAGAGAGATTCTGGGCTTCATCGATAATAAGGACACAGCGGCGTTCTTCCTGGTGGGCCGTGAGCAGATAGGCGTTAAGCCGATCTACCAGGCCCTTGATCGAGGCGCCTTCCGGATAGTCGATACCCAGGTCGTCACAAGCGCTGGCCAGCAGTTCCTCAGCAGTCAGCTTGGGGTTCAGAACAAAGGCAATTTCAACGTCACCCGGCAGTTGCTCAAGCAAACATCGGCAAACCGTGGTTTTACCGGTGCCAACTTCGCCGGTCAGCAGGATAAATCCGCCGTCGCTCTTGATACCATAGAGCAGGTGAGCCAGCGCTTCACGGTGGCGCTCGCTCATATAGAGAAACTGGGGATTCGGCGCGATGGAAAAAGGCGAATCCCGGAAACCAAAATAGTCGTTGTACATAATGGCGAGGATATCATGCAGTACTGCTGGTGGGATAACACCGGGGCGGTTATTCGGCCACGGCACGCGTTTGTCGGGTGCCTGCGCCTCCTCGTTTTGATGAGTCTGTTTGCCACAGCAAGCTGTTCAACGCTTGGGTTCTACAGTCAGGCAGTTGTTGGGCAGGTCTCACTGCTGGCCAAGCGCCGTGCCATTGATGCGGTGATAGCTGATCCCGCAACAGACAATGTGCTGCGTGAGAAATTGGCACTTGTCCAGGCGGTTCGCGAATTTGCGGCGACCGAACTTGGGTTGCCGGTTGACGATACGTTTGGCAGCTACGTGGATACCGGTCGTGATTTTGTGGTGTGGAACGTGTTTGCAGCGAACGAGTTTTCCACGCGGCTTGAAACTTTTTGTTACCCCATTGCTGGTTGCGTAAGCTATCGCGGCTATTTCAGTGAAGAGAAGGCGCAGGCATTTGCCCGGTCGTTAACAGCCGACGGGCTGGAAGTGTTTGTTGGCGGCGTGGCTGCCTATTCAACACTTGGCTGGTTTGCCGACCCGGTGCTCAACACGTTTGTCACGCGTGACGATGTACGTTTGGCTGCGCTGCTATTTCATGAACTTGCCCACAAAGCGCTTTACCTGCCAGGTGATACGCGTTTTAACGAGAGCTTTGCCACGGCAGTGGAACGCCAGGCGCTTAAACGCTGGCTGTCGGAACGGGTAACATCAACCGGCGGTCGCGCTGATGTCTTTGAGAACTATCTTGCCCGGCAGGCGCGGGAAGAAAGTGTCATCCAGTTGATTGGTGATACGCGGTCTGCGCTGGACGCGCTCTACCAGAGCGAACTTCCGGCGGATGCAATGCGTTCGCAGAAAGCCAGTCTGATTGAAGACATGCGGGTGAAGTACGACGCGCTGCGTTTGACCTGGACAGGCGCAACTGAGTTTCAGTACTGGATGCAGGGTGACATCAACAACGCCCGGATGGGCACAGTGGCCGACTACCATGGTTGGGTGCCAGCCTTTGATGAGGTCTTTCGTTCTGTAAACGGCGACATCAAGCGGTTTGTTGCGGAAGCAACGCGGCTGTCGAAGCTGGATACCGATGCGCGCGAGGCGGCCCTGCGGGCGTTAGCCGAGCATTAATTAGCCAAGCATAAAGAGACAAACCCCGGTAATAACAACCACGCCGAGTAGGTTCAGGATAAATCCTTCTCGCGCCATGGTGCGTATCGGGAAACGACCGGTACTGAACATGATGGTATTGGGCGCCGTTGCTACCGGCAGCATAAAGGCGCAGGACGCGCTCATGGCCGCGGGCACCATCAACAGCGCTGGCTCAATATCCGCCGCAATCGCCGCCGCCGCCAGTATTGGCATCATGAGCGTGGTGGTTGCAGTATTGCTGGTCATCTCAGTGAGGAACGTGATGGTCAGGCAGATGATGGCCAGCATGAGCACAATAGGCCAACCACCAATGGCAGAGAGGGCCTGGCCAAGCGCACCAGATAAGCCTGACTGCACAAATGCCTGGGCAATCGCAATGCCACCGCCAAACAGGATGAGCATGCCCCAGGGGATTTTGGCGGCTGTATCCCAGTCGAGTAACCTGCCGCCGTCTTTACCATTGGGCACCAGGAACATCACCACCACCGAAAGCAGGGCAACACTGGCGTCGTTAGCGCCTTTCAATCCGAACCAGGTGCTCCAGCCCCCGAACGGTTCGCCGCGTGTGACCCAGGCCAGTGCCGTCAGTGAGAACACAATAAAGACGCGCAGTTCGTAAGACTGCCAGGCACCCACTTTGGGCATGTCGATGGTGCCGCTGTAGGTCAGCCGGCGAGTGAGCCAGAAACCAATCACGGGAATAAAGATGATGACCACGGGAATACCCCAGGTCATCCACGTCAGGAATTCGATTTCAGTACCGGTTGTCTGCCGATAAATTTCCCGGAACACCAGGTTGGGTGGCGTACCAATCGGTGTACCAATACCGCCAACGCTGGAGGCATAAGCGATACCCAGTAGCAGGGGGGTGGCCAGCTTTGGATCATCCGATCGTTCGATAACGGCCAGCGCAACAGGTAACAGCATGAGTGTGGTGGCGGTGTTGGAAATCCACATACTGAGCAGGGCGGAGGCGGCCATAAAGCCAAACACCAGGCGTCGACTGCTACTGCCACCAAACAGGTTCACCATGGTGAGGGCTACACGCCGGTGCGCACCACTTTTTTCCATTGCCGTTGAAAGGATAAAGCCACCCATTAGTAGCAGCACAAGCGGGCTGCCGTAGGCCTGGCCAACCTGGGCCGGTGTCAGGACGCCAAACATAGGGAAGAGTGCAATAGGCAGCAGGGACGTAGCAGGTATCGGAATGGGCTCAGTAATCCACCAGGTAGCACAGAGTACGCTCACGGCACCCGCCCAACAGGCGCCTTCTTCCCACCCCGCGGACGACAGGCCAAAAAACGTCAGGGCGGCAAGAATGAGACCCAGGGCAAGAAACAGGATGGTAGAGGTATTGTTCATAGTCCGGGCTGATTATACATAGGCAGCGCGGCAGGGACACTGCGGAAGCCCGCAAGACGATATTTGATCTCCCGTCGAATCAGGCATCGTGACTGCCGCTGGCAAGGTGACAGTGGCTATGTGATCATCCATTACCATGAAATCCAGCATTTATTGGTACGATTTTGAGACCACGGGCATTGACCCTGCCCGTGACCGCGCCATCCAGTTTGCCGGGATGCGTACCGACCTTGACCTGAATAATATTGGCGAGGCACTGGAACTGCTCTGTTATCCCGGCGACGACGTGATTCCGGCGCCGGAGGCCATGCTGGTCACCGGCATCAGGATGTCGGCACTGGAGCAGGCCGGGCTACGCGAAACCGATTTTATTGGTGAGATACACAAGGCGCTGTCCATGCCCGGCACCTGCGGCGCGGGTTTCAACAGCATCCGCTTTGATGATGAATTCACCCGCCACCTGCTGTATCGCAATTTTATTGATCCTTATGCGCGCGAATGGCAAAGCGGTAATTCCCGCTGGGACATCATTGATGCGCTGCGGATGGCGCAGGCGCTTCGCCCTGCCGGCATCAACTGGCCCACCAACGAGTCTGGCCACCCGGTGTTTCGCCTGGAAGCGCTCACCGCCGCGAACAACATCCCGCATGCCGACGCGCACGATGCGGGCGCTGACGTGCGTGCCACGATTGCAATGGCACGCCTGCTGAAAGCAGCACAGCCGCGGCTGTTTGATTACCTGTTTGAGCTGCGCAACAAGAAAGCCGTGTTGGCGCAGCTTTACCCATTGGGCAAAAAGCCCGTGGTGCATGTCTCCTCGATGTATTCCGGCGCAAAACAGTATCTTGCCCTGGTGCTGCCTGTTTGCGCCCACCCGACCAATACCAATGGTGTGATCTGTTATGACCTTTCAGTTGACCCCGGGGATCTCATTTCCATTGGCTCCGAAGCGCTGGCGCGCAGGCTGTTTACCCGGCAGTCAGAGCTTGAGGCGGATGAGGCGCGAATCCCGCTCAAGACCATTCATGTGAACCGCAGCCCTGCCGTTGCGCCGCTGGGTACCCTTTCGGCCCCGGATGCCGAGCGGTTGGGGGTGGATGTAGAACTCTGCCATCGCCACATGCGCGCGCTGCAGCAATCGAGTGGTGTGACGGAAAAGATTCAGGATGCGTTTGCGTCAGCCACATTTCCGCCAAGTGACGATCCTGACCTGATGCTTTACCAGGGCGGCTTTTTCTCAAACCATGACCGCGCGCAAATGCAGGAACTTCGAGACCTGCCGCCCGAGTCACTGGGTAAGCAGCGCTGGCGATTCGATGATGCACGCCTGGATGAAATGGTGTTCAGGTTTCGTGCGCGTAATTATCCAGAGACGCTGGACGGGGCGGAGCGAGCGCAGTGGGACGTGTACCGTGGTGAACTATCCAACAATGGTGAGCGTGTTCGGGATGCGCTTGCCCGCATCGACGCGCTTGCAGCAACGCATCCCGATGAAGCCTGTCTCGGCGACCTGGCGGCCTACTTGCGCCGCCGCTGGTCTACTGCATAGGCCTTTTTCCCGTTGTTTTAATTGTTTTGGCTAGTCAAGATCCTCGACCTTTGGACCGGGAGCGGCTGGTAAAGACGCTCGTCTTTTCGACTGGAGCGGCGTTAGCCGCGAAACGGAGAAATCTCGGTCACCGAGATCTCTCCACTCCGGCCCTGCGGGCCTCCGGTCGAGATGACGGATGTCGTACCACGATTGACGCGCCATCGTAACGATCTTCAACCTTTGGCCGGGAGCGGCTGGTAAAGACGCTCGTCATTTAGCTAGGAGCGGCTGGTAAAGACGCTCGTCTTTTCGACTGGAGCGGCGTTAGCCGCGAAA
>CAYGNA010000138.1:0-1741 GCA_964351065.1 uncultured Pseudomonadales bacterium | reverse complement strand
CGGAGAAATCTCGGTCACCGAGATCTCTCCACTCCGGCCCTGCGGGCCTCCAGTCGAGATGACGGAATGTGCGCTGTGTCCGGTCGAGTTGACCGGTGGTTTGCCTTGTCCTTTAACCCACCGCTATACTCCGGGACCGGTCATGCACGCGAGACAGGTTTCGCCACACTTTAAGTACTGGTTCAAAGAAACCGTACGCAAAACAACATTACGCAAAACAACAGTCCGCCAAATAACGGGAGTCCGTCAGATTGAACAATTCCTGCGTTGAATTCAGGAATGTCCAGAAGTCCTACGGTACCGATCCTGTCATCAGGGGTATATCACTGGAGATTCCGCTCAACCTCACTACCGCGCTGGTAGGGGAAAGTGGCAGCGGCAAATCGACACTCCTGCAAATTGTTAACGGCCTTGTTGTGCCTGAATCCGGTGACGTTTTCCTGCAGGGAGAAAAGCTCGACTACTCAAACCTGCCAGCGCTCCGCCGCCGCATGGGTTACGCCGTGCAAGGTGCAGGACTCTTCCCACACATGACCATCGAAGAAAATGTCACGCTGGTAGCCTGGTTGGCAGGTTGGGATGACCAGAAGATTCGCGATCGGTATGAGTACCTGCTGGGCCTGCTGGAACTGCCACTGGATTTTTCCGATCGCTTTCCCCACAGCCTGTCGGGTGGCCAGCAGCAGCGCATCAGCCTCTGCCGTGCCATGATGTTGAACCCGCCTTTGATGTTGCTGGACGAGCCTTTTTCTGCGCTCGACCCCATTACTCGAGAGGCCATTCACCTGGAGTTCATTCGCTTGCAGGAGGCGGAGTCTCGCTCGATTATTATGGTAACCCACGATATGTCCGAGGCGGTGAAGTTGGCCAGGTACCTGGTGGTGCTGAAAGACGGTGCGGTCGTGCAGCAGGGTGAAATATCTGAAGTGCGCGAGAATCCTGCGGATGACTATGTCAGCCACCTGTTTGCCGGGGCAGGTGTATCGTGATGCGCAAGTTGATGTTATTTATCCTGTCCATGTTGATGCTGTCGTCAACCCAGGCCGCGGACCGCCCCATCACGGTTGCCAGCAAAAACTTCAATGAGAGCTACCTGCTGGCCGAGATCATGTCTCAACTGCTGGAAATAGAAGGGTTTACCGTTGAGCGACGGTACGGACTTGGCGGCACGCTGGTCTGTTATGAAGCGCTGGTCTCAGGTGAAATTGATGTGTATGCCGAATACACCGGCACCATCGGCCAGGCAATTCTGAAAATAGATGATCCCGCGCCGGATGTTGAACGCCTGAATGGTCTGCTGGCACCGCAGGACCTTTTAGTGCTGGCGTCGCTTGGCTTCAACAATACCTATGCGATGGCGATCAAGGCTGCGCTCGCGCGTGAACTGGGTATCACCACCATTAGCGGGCTCGCGACCAAGCCATTGCGATTTGCCTTCAGCCTGGAGTTCCTGAATCGAGAAGACGGCTGGCCGGGACTGAAGCAAACCTACGGTCTTGGCGCTGACCCGATTGGCATTGAGCATGGCCTTGCCTACCAGGCGATTGACGAGGGCAAGATTGATGTAACCGATGCCTATTCAACTGACGGGGACCTGGAACGCTACCAACTCACCACGCTGATTGATGACAAAAGTTACTTCCCCCAGTATTTTGCAGTGCCGTTTATTCGCGCTGACCTGCCTGCAGATGCCACAGCAGTGCTGAGCCGGCGGGCCGGCCGCAGCAGGGCTGAGCGTGTG
>CAYGNA010000137.1:2570-9181 GCA_964351065.1 uncultured Pseudomonadales bacterium | reverse complement strand
GTTGTGTGGGGATCTCGGGCAGGTAACCAATGTGGAAAATGACCAGAGCAGGAACTGATTCGATTCTGCTAGTTGCCGAGAATATCCCAGTCCTGGACAGTTCCTGCTGAGATCTCGACTGCTCGCTCGTAGCAAGCTGAATTTTGGAGGGTATAGGCACCATCTCCTGTGTGGGGATACCCTTCCGAAACATGATGCACCTGCATGATATGCGGGCCTGGCACCGGGCCCCGCGCTGCCGGAATTTCAAAGTATCCGTCTGCTGCTCGGTTAATTTTGGCGCGTGCCAACGGTGCATGGGAATCCTGTGGCAGAAACGTAATCCAGGCCATACCCGGTGCAACGCCATTGATGCTGATGCGACCAGTTACCGCCACGCCCGCTTTTGGCGTGAGTAGCCGGGAGCGTCTGAGCCAGTTCAGCAACAGAGTTGGCCAGGTATTCAGGTCAGGATCACCCACACCCAGTCCAAGCCCGTGGTCGCCATAGCCAAACACGTGGAGTTCAGCCTGTACACCGGCCTGCCTCAGAGCCTCGTACAACAGCAGTGACTGGTTGGCAGGTACTGTCAGATCTTCGTGCGTATGCATGATAAATGCAGGTGGGGTCTCTGCACTCACCGCGGTATCCGTTGGCGTGTATTCATCCGCCTTGCGACCGCGCGCCGCGCCGTTAATGACGGCATAAACCGGCACCAGAAAATCTGGCCTCGAGCTTTGCCTTTCAACAGGATCAGTTGCATCTGGCGTGCCGTGATCAAAACGTGTCCCAACAGCGGCAGTGAGGTGTCCACCGGCGGAAAACCCAAGCATGCCAAGGCGGGACTTATCGACCCCAAATTCTTGCGCATGGGTTCGAATCCAGCGCATGGCACGCTGGCCATCGAGAAGTGACGTGCCCGTATCGTAAGTTGGTCCAAGCCGGTAGCGCAGAACAAACGCCGCGATGCCCTGTGCATTTAGCCACCTGGCTACCTGCAGCCCCTCATGATCTGATGCCAGAATGCGATAACCGCCACCGGGGCAAACCAGCACCCCACAGCCAGTGTGTTGCTTGGCGGTTGGCAGGTGAACCGAGATTGCCGGTGTGTCGAGCGGGCCATCTCCTTTAGCGTTTGGGGCGCCGTCAGGCCATAGCGGTATCAGCCTCGCGAAGTTATCCATGGCGTGATTCAATGACGCTGGCTATGCCGAGCAAGAGACCTGGCAACGGCCTACTCGCCTTTGAGCAGCGCGCCCCGGGCATCGCCGGTTTCAATGTTCAGCTGACCCGCCAGGCCGGCTGCACGGTGCACGCCGATCTCCTGCATGGTGGGTGACATCATCATTTGCAGCATGGCCTGGCGCGAGGGATACCTGGCTATGGCCACTTCATCCCACAACTCTTCAACCTCACCCAGCATCAGCCGCTCGACCTCTGCTGCAAAAATTGCCAGGCCGCCAAACTCCTTCAACAGTTCAGATACCGCTGCACTATAAATATCATAAGCCTCACGTCCGGTCAGGCTGGTCTCGCGACCATCGTCATACTCGGCTTTCTCCTTGAACTTAAGCAGGTTCACCATGTAAATGGGTTCAGGACCCTTCTCCTGGAAACCCGCAATCTGGTCTGCATTGGGCCTTACACTGTTTTTAACTTCCATCACTGGCTCCTTAGGCGTTTGGTTGTGTTCAATTAGAGGGGGTTGGCCCGGCAAAAATTGATGATTGCTTCCGACAATGCACCAGGCGCGTCTTCCTGCAGAAAATGTCCTGCCCCAACAATAGTTACGTGCTGCTGATCTTTCGCACCAGCAACAGTGTCCTGAAAGCGCTTGTACCCTCCTGCTGTCACCGGGTCACTGTCAGAGAAGGCGGTCAAAAAGGGCTTGTCGAACTGCTCCAGTACTTGCCACGCTGCGCGGTTATCAGCAATCGCAGGGTCGTCCGGAAAGATAGGCACAAGCGATGGAAACTGGCGTGCCCCCTGTTTATACGCTTCCGCCGGGAAAGGTGCGTCGTAGGCGCGTTTCTGCGCCTCGGTCAGTTCGCCTGTACTGGACAGACTCACGACATCGCTGATCTGGAAATCAGCATAGCCATCACAGTACTTGATCCAGTACATGAAGCCGGCACCGTGTTCATTCTCCCGCAGTTTCTGCCCCATCTCAACCGGAGGTAATGCAGGAACCGTGGCAAATAGCTGGCGCATGGGACCCGCCATTTCTGTCGGCATACCTTTGGCGTCAGGCAAGCCAGTATTCGCGGTGACCACGCGCGCGAAACGCTCAGGAAAAGCGGCAACTACCCGCAAACCAAGCAGACCACCCCAGTCCTGGCAAACAAGCGTGATGTTGGTGAGATCAAGTCCTGTAACAAATCGGGACAGCCAATCAACATGGGCCGCGTAGGTATAGTCAGCGCGTGAGGTTGGTTTGTCGCTCTTGCCGAACCCAATCAGGTCAGGCGCAATCACGCGATATCCGGCAGCTGTCAGTAGTGGGATCAGCTTCCGGTAAAGATAGGACCAGGTAGGCTGGCCGTGCAGGCACAGAATCACCTCACCTGCCGGATCACCTTCATCAAGATAGTGAAATCGAAGCTCTCCATCCTCTCCGTCAGCCACCAATTGGTAGTGCGGGGCGAAAGGATAGCCATCGAGATCAGCGAACCGCACCTCTGGTGTCTGCAACACTTCCATTATCCTTGCTCCCTTCTCTTTTGTTGTGATGATTGTGGCGGTTCTGACTGTTGTGATTGGCAATGACTGCTAGTTTGGCCAGTAGATGTACTCATCACCCGGCGCGTAGGGTTCAAGCTCTGTCTTGTCGATCAACTGCGGCGCATTAAGCACCGACGGCCACAGTGGTGCTGCCTGTTCACTGTTGTGCCTGGCCAGCAGCGCCTCAAGCTCCGCCAGCTTTGACGGTTCGGTTTCCGCCAGATTGTGTTGCTCGGTGGGATCCACAGCCAGGTTGAAGAGCCAGCGCTTGCCCGCTGGCAGGTCGGCGCGAATCATTTTCCAACCCTGGTGCAGCACCGCCTGTTGGTGCCCCTCGCGCCAGAACAGGGTTTCGTGCGGCACACCTTGCACATCGCCTCGCACAAAGGGTACGAGATCAACACCATCATATTTGACATCAGTCGGCAGCACGCCGCCCGCTGCAGCCGCGATCGTATGAAAAAGATCCACATGGTGCACGGGCGCAGCCAGAGTTACGCCTGGGGTGATTTGTGCTGGCCATCTCGCCATAAACGGCACGTGTGTTCCCCCCTCAAAATGTGTCAGCTTCCAGCCGCGATAGGGTTTGTTAACGTCGGGCAGGCCAATGTAACTCGCGCCACCATTGTCACTTGTCAGCAACACCAGCGTATTGTCCAAAAGGCCATTGGCCTCCAGGGCCGCATTGATTTTTTCAACGCTTCGATCAACGGACATAATCATGGCCGCATAGACTCGCATATGATGATCTTTTATGTGCCCCAACTTGTCATAGTCCGAGCGCAATGCCTGCAACGGGTTATGGATACCCCAGTGGGCCAGATAGAGGAAAAATGGCCGGTTGCGATTATTGCGAATGACCTTCACAGCCTCGTCAGTATAGTAATCTGTCAGATAGCCTTCAGGTTCAAACGGCGCACTGCCGTTGAACTGGGCGGAGTATCGCGCGTTGGCCCAGACCATTTTCTCGACACCATTTTCACGTTTGGCATTGACCACATCAGGATGATCTTCCGGCAGGTACAGCATGCCTTCCATATACAGGCTGTCATCAAAACCCTGGTCTTCAGGACGCATGCCGCCCTCTGCGCCAAGGTGCCACTTGCCAATATGTGCCGTGTAATAGCCCGCATCCTGCAGCACCTCCGCGATCGTGACTTCTTCTGGCGGCAGCCCCATCGAGCGCATGTCTGGCATTGCAGCCGCCTTCTCCCGGTCAATAAAAGTTGGGAGCGTGGGCTGTTCGATGTCCTGTATCCACTGGAAGATAGTTGCTCCGGACTTGAAGAATGGTGTGAACTCGAACCCAAAGCGGGTTGAGTAACGACCCGTCAGGATAGAGGCACGAGACGGTGCACAAACCGCGTTGGCGGCATAACCGTTGGTAAACGTAACTCCCCCCTGGGCCAGTGAATCTATACTGGGGGTCATGACTGAACCATCCGCCGCACCACCGTTGTACAGTGAGATGTCGTTAAACCCCATATCGTCGGTGAGTATCAGGATGATATTTGGCGGTCGTTCAGCGGGCGACTGTGCGGCGCTATCTGGCCCCACATCCCAACTGGTGGGGACATTGGGAGTTACGGGCTGAACAATCGCACGTACCTTGGGCGCACCCCAGACCAGCAGATTGACTCGGTTCTGCCAGGCTACAGCCGCAACAATAGTCAGGGAAACAACAACCAGCAGAAGCTTCTTCATGAATGTCTCAAACCTGTTTTGACACCCATGCTACACGAAGCTTTAATGATTGTCATTAATATGGACGCAAAATCTACGGTTCCCGGGCATAACACAGGAACGGGTTTGGTTATCTCAAAAGGAAGCGACCAACGACGGGAAGGTAAAAAAAACCTGCCGGTCACACGGCCGGCAGGGATGATTTGGGGAGCGTCAGGCAGCGACCGGGCGGGAATCTGCGACGATGGAAACACGCTCACCATAACGAGTGTGGGGGTAGTAGTCCCATACCGCATGGTGTTGCGTACAGCGATTGTCCCAGAACGTCAGGGTGTTGGGCTCCCACTGAACGCGGCAGGTCAAGCGAGGGGTGGTAGCAATATGCTTGAACAGCATGTCCAGCAGCGCCCTGCTCTCGTTCCGTGACAGTCCCTTGATGTGTGTCGTGAAGCCCGAATTGACATAGAGCAGCTTTTTGCCGGTATCAGGATGCGTTACCACAACAGGGTGTTCATGGCGGGGGTAACTTTCCCCTTCTGGCAACTTCGCATTGTACGAGCCAATGTAGGGAAGCGCACCATCATGGACAGCAACCAGACCTTCGAGCATCCCTTTCATGGTGTCGGACAACATCTCATAGGCGAGATACATGTCAGCATACATGGTGTCACCACCACCCGATTCTGGCGTCTCGGTAATGTAGAGCATCGAACCCATGGGCGGATACTCATCACAGGTCACGTCTGTATGCCAGCCATCGCCTGCCGTGTACTTTGAGTTTTTGGTGGTCTTGACGATCAATATTTCTTCATCCCCGGAACCATGTCGATTCATGGGATGGACATGCAGTTTGCCAAACCGACGACCGAATGCCTTGTGCTGTTCCCGATCGATATGCTGATCCCGGAACACAAGCACCATCCAGTCAAGATGCGCCTGGTGGATGGCAGAAAACTCCTCGTTTGAAAGATTACCGAGATCCACGCCAAGAATTTCTGCGCCGATATGCGGTGTAAGTGGTCTGATTTCCATGCAAAAGCCCTCTCTTGAATCCAGACGACAGAATACGCCGCCCGTAGAAGGCTCGCAACGCTGTCGATTTACAACGCCGCTCTGGCCATTCAGACTCTCTGAAAACACCAACGAGGTTAACCCAGTGAAACGATTCCTGTTATATGACAAAGCGACCGGCCAGGTGGCCACAGGTGATGATCACCTGCTGGACGAGTGGCGTGGCACAGACAATATCATCTGGGTTGATCTCTTTGATGAGTCTCCGGAAGAAGAAACGAACTTCATGGTCCGGGAGTTTGACATCCACCCCATGGCTATCCAGGATGCGCAACGGGATCGCCATCCCCCCAAACATGAAGAGTTTGACCAGAACCACTTCATCCTGTTGCGGGGGTTATCAGGCGACGCCACCGCCTACGACTTCGATACCATCCAGCTTGCCATGTTTGTCGGCGCCAATTTTTTTATCACACGCCACTCAAACGAGTCGCGCAGTACCAATACCCTGTGGAACCTGATTGTCGACCAGCCCGCTCATCTGGCGCGTGACGTGAAAGTACTGCCAGCGATGCTCGGCAGGCAGATTGTTAACCGCTACCTGGGGCTACTGTTTGATATTGAAGCCAGCCTGGACACTCTGGAACAGGAGATGCTGGGCGACGATCCCAACGACACCCAACTCACAACGCTCACGCTTTACAAGACACGACTGCGCAAGATGTCGCGAACGTTTACCTACCACGAACAAATCTTCAGTGACTTCCGGCACAACACTTACCTGACCCGTGATGGCCTCCTGGAGCATGAATACAATGATACCTACGAGCAGATGGAACGCGTTGAGAGCCTGGCCCGCCTGTACTACGACCTGGCATCTGACCTGATTGATTCATCAATTTCACTGGCATCACATCGCCTGAACGGCATCATGAAGATCCTGACGATTATTACCGCCATTTTTGTCCCGCTGGGATTTCTCGCCGGACTCTACGGTATGAACTTTGAATACATTCCTGAACTGCAGGTGCACGGCGCCTATTTCATCCTGTTATCAGTGATGGCAACCATTGCTATCAGCCTGCTGACCCTGTTCAGAATCAAACGCTGGCTTTAGGGCCTAGACCTGACTCAGCAGAACACCGAAGCATCCAGAGTGGGCGCGCCAGCGTAATTCATCAGTGCTCAGGCTGGTTGCGCCCACTTGAAGTACCATG
>CAYGNA010000137.1:0-2470 GCA_964351065.1 uncultured Pseudomonadales bacterium | reverse complement strand
TGAGGTGTGGCCGGCTGAGGTGTGGCCGGCTGAGGTAAGCATAGGGGAGAACGCTATAGAAGACACAATTCAGGCATGGCTAACGGCGCACCAGCAATACGCCATTGCGCTTGTGCCACTTGTCGCGTTCGCGGAAGCCTGCGTTGGTGTCGGCCTGTTTGTTTCCAGTATTATCCTGGTGGTAGTTTGCAGCTTCCTGTATGCGGAGCAAATTGCGCCCCTTGCCCACATCCTTCCTCTGGCATTTACTGGAGCACTTGCTGCGGATCAGAGCGGGTTCTATCTAGGGCGCACAGCCGGGCCACACCTGCATCACAGCGCATTCGCCAGGCGCCACCGCACCAAACTGGAAAAAACAGAATCGCTGATCAGACGCTATGGCTGGGGCGCAATCCTGATCGGCCGTTTCATACCCGCCATTCGCAGCCTGGTGCCAGCGCTTACTGGTATCTCGGGGCTGGGTCGCCGGCAATTCCTGCTCGTCGACCTGGCCGCCTGCCTGCTATGGACAACCGGGCTCGCGCTGATCGTGGTTGGGGTGGATGCTGTTTTATCAGCCCCCTGATCTGATTCGTGAAACCCGCTTGATGACAACCGGTTGTACCGGCACGTCTTCAAGAACATCGGTGTAGGTGGTCTCAACAATCTCAATGTCATAGACCACATCCATCCCTTCAATCACACGCCCGAATACCGCATATCCAAAGTTCTCACACGTCAGCGGCTTACGCAGCCCGCGCTCGCGCAACTCAAGGTGCTCGTCCATATCTTCGCGCGTGCAGCTTGCAGCGGAATGATCCAGGTGCGGATTGTCTTTGACATTGATAAAAAACTCCCGTGAAGCGCTATCAATGTTATCGGTTCGCGCCATCGCCACCGTGCCCTCAAGATTCTGCAATCCATTATCAGCCTCGCTGCGGACAGGTCCCTCATCAGGCAGTTCTTCCATATTGATATTCCTGCCACCGCCCTGGACCATGAACCCGGGAATAACGCGATGGAACAGTGTGTTATCAAACGCGCCGGCATCGACATAGCGAAGGAAGTTGGCAACGCTCAGCGGTGCTTTAACTTCTTCCAGTTCGATCACAATATCGCCCATGGAGGTATTGAGCAGCACCCGGGGCAATTCCGCCTGAGCGTTGCCTGTCCACAGCATGGCAAGCGCCATGACAAGCCAGATTTTCATACCAGCCGCCGCTAATCCCGATAGGCGGCAGGCGCGACAAAACCACCCAGGGCCTTCGACACCTTGCGAGCAAACTCGATGGTATGTAGATCCCCCATCTCACGCCCAACAATCTGGATGCCAATCGGCAGCCCATGCTCATCCAGCCCCGTTGGAACAACAGTCGATGGCAGGTAGGCAACACCGGTCAGGCCAGCCCAGAACAGTTGCTCGAAGTAAGACCGCTCTTCATTGTTAACGATCACACGGCGTGCACCCATCTGCGGGCTTTGATCGTGCGGAAACGCCGAGGTGACACACATTGGCGTCAGCAACAGGTCATAGCGCTTGAAGAAATCGTGCCAGGCCCAACGCAGGTGCGTCCTGTTCTCGTTGTGCATGTGCCATTCGCGGTAATACAGGCTGGCGGAAATAGTGGCTTTGGCGAGCGCGCTTTGATCGGCAGGATCGAGGGCGAGTCTGCGCGCCAATGTGGCCTGAAACACGTCTTCTGGAACACGTGCTGACATCGCTGAATTCAAGAGGTTCTGGTATTGATCGTGCGAGTAATCCGCAGCGAAATCGGGGCGCGCACCGTAGTCCACTTCACCACCAGCCTCTTCCACCAGTTGGGCAACCTTCAGCACTCTGTCTTTTACACGCTGGTCAACCGGTGCCATGCTGTCATCAGCCCAGACTGCAACGCGGTAATCCTTGAGCGACTTCTGGGTAGGCTCAGGCAATGCCAACTGCCAGCCGGGCAAATGCAGTTCATCCGCCCCACCAACAATATCGATGGCAAGGCGCAGATCTTCCGCACTTCGGGCCAGGGGCCCTATCACTGAAATATCCGACGGCGTCAACGTGCCCGGCAGTGCGTGGCCACGCATGGGCAAAATACCCCAGGTTGGCTTGTGGCCAAAGACACCACAATAGTGGGCCGGGTTACGGATGGAGCCGCCAATATCGCTACCCATTTCCAGGCCGGTAAGACCAGCAGCCAGGGCCGCAGCCGAACCACCAGACGATCCCCCCGGTGTGCGTGTCAGGTCATGGGGGTTATTGGTTGTGCCATACACGGCGTTGTAACTCTGAAAATCCGCGAGGGAAATTGGCACGTTGGTCTTGCCAAAAATGATCGCACCTGCATTCTGCAACCGTTCACAGGCCACCGCGTCAGACGGTGCAATATTGTTCTTAAGGTCGGGATTACCCCAGGTCGTCGGCAAACCTTCAATGTTGTACGACTCTTTCACTGTCATGGGTAACCCGTGCAGCGGTCCCCAGTCTTCCCCTTTGGCA
>CAYGNA010000136.1:0-9181 GCA_964351065.1 uncultured Pseudomonadales bacterium | reverse complement strand
AGTCACGCGTATGGGCGAGCGCATTGAGCGCGGTGACGTGCTGGTCATCGCCCAGAAAGTTGTATCAAAGGCCGAGGACAGATACCTCGATTTGCGGACCGTGACACCATCCGCCGAGGCGATAGCGCTGGGCCTTGAAGTGGACAAGGATCCGCGCAAGGTGCAGGCGATTCTCGACGAATCTGTTGAGGTGGTGCGCAAACGCGCCGGTGTGCTGATTGTCGAGCATCGGCTGGGTTTTGTGCAGGCCAACGCGGGCATAGACCAGTCCAACATACCGCATGATGAGGCAGATGCTGATGCGATGTGCCTGCTGCTACCCGTTGATCCTGATGCAAGCGCAAGGCAGATACGTGACGGTATCAGTGAGCGGTGTGGCGTTGATGTTGGCGTCATTATCAATGACAGTCTGGGCCGAGCATGGCGGAATGGTACGGTGGGGCTGGCCATTGGTGTTGCCGGTTTTACGGCACTCGAAAATTACATAGGCGGGACAGACCTGTTTGGGCGTGAACTGGTTGTAACGGTTGTTGCCGCCGCGGATGAAATGGCCGCGGGGGCTTCGCTTGTGATGGGCCAGACGTCTGAAAAAACACCGGTGGTGCTGGTGCGTGGCTATCAACCAAGACCGCCTGTGGAAGATACAGAAGAGGGCGTTCGCCCCCTGATTCGCGCCAAAGAAATGGATCTCTTTCGTTAGCTTATGACGAGCGAAGCGCATTACCTTGCACTCTCGGGTGGCGTCGGTGGCGCCAAGTTGGCGCTTGGCCTGGCGCAGTTGCTTCGGGCCGGGCAACTGAACGTCGTCGCCAACACGGGGGATGACTTTGAGCACCTCGGATTTCACATTTCACCTGACATAGACACTGTGATGTACACGCTGGCCGGACTCGCCAATCGTGAGGTTGGCTGGGGGCAGGCGGGTGAAAGCTGGCAGTTCCTGGATGCGCTGGCGCAGTTGGGCGGCGAGACCTGGTTTCGCCTGGGCGATCGTGATCTCGCGACCCACATCAGGCGGACGACACTGCTGGCAAATGGCGCGACATTGTCCGAGGTGACGGCCCGACTGTGTAGCGCGCTTGGTATTGCCCACGGGGTCACACCGATGACAGATGATCCCGTGCCCACGGTGGTGCTGACCCGGTCTGGAGAACGGCTTTCATTTCAGCACTATTTTGTCCGGGACCGGTGCGTGCCGGAGGTGGTGGGCTTTGAGTTTGCAGGTATTGCTGCAGCCCGTCCAGCACCCGCCTTTATCCAGTCGCTGCGCGACACTGACCTCGCCGGCGTTATCATTTGTCCGTCCAACCCGTTTGTCAGCGTTGACCCGGTGCTGGCGCTGCCTGGCGTAATGGACCTGCTTGGGGCAACAACTGCGCCAGTAGTTGCGGTCTCCCCCATCGTGGGTGGGCAGGCGATCAAGGGCCCCGCTGCCAAGATGATGCAGGAACTGGGTATGCCCCAGACGGCGCTCGCGGTGGCGCAACATTATGAAGGGCGAATTGATGCATTTGTGCTGGATCAGCAGGACGAGCAGTATGCTTCTGCTGTTGAGCAACTGGGCATGGCGGTGCATGTGACCAACACGATGATGTACAGCCTGGAGGACAGGGTAAACCTCGCAGATTCAGTGCTGACCTTCCTGAAAACGCAGTACCCCGGTATTCGTTAGGGACATTGCTGGCCGCCGCGGTGTCTATGCCGCTGAAACGAGGCATGTTAACGTTGCACATTCTGTTTAGCGCAACCCCTGACCCATGAGTACCGTTGCTGTAATCCCCGTAAAAAACCTGGAAAACGCCAAGCAGCGGCTCAGCGGCCTGTTATCGGCAACCAGTCGCCAGCAGCTATTTACGGCCATGTTCCAGGACGTGCTGGAGGCAGTGACTACCTGTGATTCTATCGAACGTGTCCTCGTGGTGACGGACGATGAGCGGGTGAGCGATATTGCAAGTGCATACGGCGCTGAGGTTCGACCAGAGCCCAGTGTGCCAGGCTTGATATCTGCTGTGACAGAAAGTGGTAAACAACTGGCCGCGGAAGGGGTTACGAGCATGTTGTTCCTGCCGGCTGATGTGCCACTGGTTACTGTGGAGGAACTGGAAGTTGTGCTGGCTGGTTTTGGTCGCAGTGCCAACCCTGAGTTCCTGATCGTGCCGGCGGCTGATCTGGGTGGGTCAAACTGTGTGGTTTGCGCGCCTCCCGATTGTATGACCTTTGGTTTTGGTGAGGATAGTTTCAGGCTCCATCTGGGGATTGCGCGTCGCGCCGGGATTGAGCCCGTCGTCGCAAAATTGCCCGGTATTGGGCTGGATGTTGATGTCCCTGAAGATCTGTCGGAACTCGCGCGACGGATTCTGGCGGACGGGCTTAGTACCAACACAGCCCGGTTTCTCGAGGCTGAGGGAATAATGGGTAAGCTGCGGGCGGTGAGTTAAGGAGAGCCAGGATGAGCGACATTGAAAAACTGTTAGACAAGGGTATGCTTATGAGGCTGTCGGACGAGGAAGTGCTGCGCCTTTCAGAAACCAGTGACACAGCCCGGCTTGTAGAGGCGGCTGGCACTATCAGGGATCGGGGCTTTCAGAATGTGGTGTCCTACTCCCGCAAGGTTTTCATTCCGCTTACCCACCTGTGCCGCGATGTCTGTCACTACTGCACATTTGCGCAGGTGCCGAGAAAACTGAAAGCACCCTATCTCACGCCGGAAGAAGTGCTGAAAATTGCCGCTGATGGTGCGCGTGCAGGCTGCAAGGAAGCACTGTTTACCCTCGGCGACAAACCAGAACTCAGATACAAAGCGGCCCGTGATGCGCTGAAAGAAATGCGCCAGGACTCAACGTTATCCTATCTGCGCGACATGGCGGAGCTGGTGTTTAATGAAACGGGACTCTTTCCCCACCTGAATCCCGGGTTGATGAATGCTGACGAGTTTTCTGAGTTGCGAAAAGTTTCTATCTCGATGGGGATAATGCTGGAATCAGCCTCTGATCGCCTGATGGAAAAGGGGATGCCTCACCACGGCTCGCCCGACAAGGAGCCGGCGCGACGCCTGGAAACCCTGCGGCTTGCCGGCGAAGCGCGAGTGCCTTTTACCTCGGGTATCCTGATTGGAATTGGCGAAACTCGCCGGGAACGTATCGAATCACTGCTTGCCCTGCGTGCCGCCAATGAACCTTTTGGTCACATCCAGGAGATTATTATCCAGAATTTCCGTGCCAAGCAGGAAACCCTGATGGCCAATGCGCCAGAGCCTGATCTGAACGAGTTGCTTTGGACCATCGCACTGGCGCGCATCATCTTTGGTGATTCTATGAACATCCAGGCTCCGCCCAACCTGAGCCCAGGGGTGCTTCCTCAGATAGTGGCGGCGGGCATCAATGATTGGGGTGGTGTTTCACCTGTGACCCCGGATTTTGTGAACCCCGAAGCGCCCTGGCCGCATCTCACCAACCTCGCTAACGAGACAGCGAATGCCGGCAAGTTGCTGATCGAACGTCTGGCCATTTATCCTGCCTATGCGCGCAATCTTGAACAATGGATTGATCCCGAGGTGCAGCCGTTTGTGCGTCAGGCGATTGACGGGCAGGGCTTTGCGCGGACGGAAACCTGGTCGGCAGGTGCCGTGGTTGATCCGCCAGAAGGCGATCTGGCACGGGTCACCAGTATTGCCAAATCCGGTCCATCGGCTGATCTGCAGGTGATACTGGCACAAGCGCAAGCCGGGGAAGAACTCTCGGTTGCGCAGATTGTCAGGCTCTTCAAAGCGCGGGGCGACGATTTTACACACGTCTGCCAGGCGGCTGACCGGGTTCGCCGCAAGCTTGCCGGGGACGACGTTACCTATGTTGTTAACCGAAACATCAACTACACCAATGTGTGCTACTTCAAGTGCCAGTTTTGTGCCTTCTCCAAGGGCAAGATGAGCGAAAACCTGCGCGGTCGGCCGTATGACCTCTCGCACGAAGAAATCATGCGAAGGACCAGCGAGGCATTCGAGCGTGGTGCATCAGAGGTCTGCATGCAGGGTGGTATTCATCCGGAGTACACGGGCCAGAAGTACATTGATATCTGTCATTCGATCAAACAGGTTGTGCCAGAAATGCACATCCATGCATTTTCTCCGCTGGAAGTATGGCAGGGTGCGCATACCATGGGCATCAGTATCAGCGAGTTCCTGGGCAAACTCAAAGAAGCCGGGCTGGGTACACTGCCCGGGACAGCAGCTGAAATCCTTGATGATGAAGTGCGCGCCACGCTTTGCCCTGACAAGATCAATACGGCGCAGTGGCTGGAAGTTATGGAGGCGGCGCATGGCCAGGGTTTTAACACCACTGCGACCATTATGTACGGCCATATCGAACAGTATGAGCATGTTGCAAAGCACTTGCTGCGCATCCGGGCGCTGCAGGCAAAAACAGGCGGGTTCACTGAGTTTGTGATCCTGCCGTTTATCCACATGGAAGCGCCGATGTACCTGAAGGGTAAAGCCCGCAAGGGACCAACCTTCCGGGAAGCAATTCTGATTCACGCGATTGCGCGGCTCGCGTTGTCGCCACTGTTTCGAAACATCCAGGCGTCCTGGACCAAGCTGGGGCATGATGGTGTGCGTGCCTGCCTGCAGGCTGGCGTAAATGATCTGGGCGGCACCCTGATGAACGAAACAATCACGCGGGCTGCAGGGGCGAGTCATGGCCAGGAGACGTCGCCAGAAGAAATGGAAGAGATAATCAGGCGGGCCGGGCGAAACCCGGTGCAGCGCACCACGGCCTATGGCAAACCGTCAGCAGTGCAGGTGCAGCGATCCTTTGGTGCCAAAACGTTGCGTGAACCTGAATACACCTCTGCCGTGAAGTATGAGCGCACGCGTGGTGCTGAGAAAAAGGAACTTTATCGCCCGGGGCTGGACGAAGAGCGCATCTCCAGCACAGACATAATCTAGGTTTGGCACTGACTTAAAGAAACACTATTTCAAAAAAAATTGGCCCAATCAGGAGGGATTCCAACATGGCAGTACCACAGAGAATAGCACTGACGCTACCGGACCCCAGGGGCGTTTTGCCGACCCTTGAACTCGCCAAGTGGGCCGAGGGTGAGGGATATGACGATCTCTGGTTTGCAGACAGTTCCGGGGTAGATGCGCTGACCACCGCAGCAGCCGTCGCGCTGTCGACCGAACGCTGTCGCATAGGGACGGCCATTATTCCCGTTTTCTCGCGCACGCCAGCGGTGCTTGCTTCCACAGCGCATGTGCTGCATCAACTGTCTTCTGGCCGGTTCATCCTGGGGCTTGGTTCCTCCAGTCAGGTCATGATGGAAAACTGGCACGGGCAAAAGTTTGAGAAGCCGCTTAGCCGGGTCAAGGAAACAACGCAGCTTATCAAGCAGATGCTAACGGGCGCCAAGTCAGACTTTGACGGTGACACGGTGAGTAGTCACGGGTACCGGCAATTGCCGCTCGCCGAGGGTGCTCAGCCTGTCTATATGGCTGCTCTACGGAGCAAGATGCTGGAGGCCGCTGCGGAATTCAGTGATGGTGTCATCCTGAACCTGTTTCCGAAAGGTGCGCTGCCAAGAATGATGGAGCACATCAGGATTGGTGCAGAGCGTGCTGGCAAACGGCTTGAGGATGTGGAAATCGTCTGTCGCCACCAGGTGATTGTTTCTGACGACCGAGACAAGGCGCGAGAGTTTATCCGCCGCGGTTTTGCGCCCTACTATGCAACGCCGGTTTACAATAGTTTCCTCGCCTGGGCTGGCTATGAGGACGTGGCAAAGACTATTGCCGAGGGCTGGGCCGCGAAAGACAGGGCTAAAACAACCAGTGCGCTGGACGATAAGCTGGTTGATGACATTGCGATCCTGGGTAGCATGGAGCAATGCCATGAGCGTATTCGCGAATACGCTGCGGCCGGCATCACCACGCATATTGTGTCTTGCGTGTCGCCTGAAGATGCGACGGCAACTTATGACGCGTTCACTGCAAAACATTTTTCTTTCTGATAGCGGGGGATATAGATGAAACTGGGCATTATCAGCGGGTACTCCGGTAAGATTGTTAACCTTGACATTGAGAAGATCCGTGCTGCTGAGAGCATGGGCTATGACTCGGTGTGGACTGCGGAGGCGTATGGCTCTGATGCGGTCACACCTGCCGCCTGGATCCTGGCGAATACGACAAAAATTCGTGTGGGTACGGCCATTATGCAGATGCCGGCACGCACACCCGCATGTACAGCAATGACAGCGATGACGCTAAACCAGCTTTCCGAGGGGCGGTTTATCCTTGGTCTTGGTGCCTCAGGTCCGCAGGTTGTTGAAGGGTGGCACGGCGTGGCCTACGGCCGGCCGATTACCCGAACCCGTGAATATATCCAGATTATTCGCAAAATAATGGCGCGGGAAGAGCCGGTCGAATTTGAGGGCTTCCACTACAATTTGCCTTATGCCGGGGATGACGGTACCGGGCTTGGCAAACCGCTCAAGAGTATTTTGCAGGCAGACAACAACATTCCCATTTACACGGCGTCCATCACACCCGCAGGATTGACAGCCAGCGCCGAGGTCGCCGATGGTGTCTTCCCGGTCTGGATGAACCCGGAACGGTTCGACATCTTTGCCGGGTCGATCAACAAGGGGCTCGAAAAATCCGGTCGTTCAATGCTTCAGTTCGATGTCGCGCCCTTTGTATCGTGCATTATGGGCGACGATCTGGACAAGTGTCGCATGCCGCTCAAAGGTAATCTGGCGCTATACATTGGTGGTATGGGCGCCAAAGACAAGAACTTCTACAACGATTATGCAAAGGCGCTTGGATTTGAGGAAGCAGCCGAGAAGATCCAGTCGCTTTACCTTGCCGGTCGCAAGGACGAGGCAATGGCTGCTGTACCAGATGAGTTGGTAGACGCTGTTCATCTGGTTGGCCCGGCGGGTCGTATCAAGGAGCGACTGCAGGTCTGGAAAGAGGCCGCTGCCAATGGCCATGTCGGTAGCATGTTGATTGGTGCCGGACAAAGAGAAGCCCTGGAACTGATCGCCGGTGAGATACTGTAAGTAGCGGCCAGCTAAAAATAGCAGGGCAGATAACATCTGCCTTGCGATTAGCGTTGCGCGAGAGCCATGACGTATACCCTTAAAGCCTGTAGCAGTATCAGTGAGATTGGCCAGGCCAGTTGGGACGCGTGCGCTTCCCCATTTCGGTCAGACCCCGGCTGCGGGATTCCTTTTGACCCGTTTGTTTCTTATGCATTTCTATCCGCCCTGGAAGAGAGTGGGTCGGTTTCGGCGCGGACTGGCTGGGCGCCATATCACCTGTCGCTTGAAGATGAGTCCGGCCAGGTTTGTGGCGTGGTGCCAATGTATCTGAAGAGTCATTCCCAGGGTGAGTATGTTTTCGACTACAACTGGGCAGATGCGTTTGAGCGAGCCGGAGGCCGGTATTACCCCAAGCTGCAAATCGCGGTGCCTTTTACACCAGCGACAGGGCGCCGACTGCTGGTGGGCGCGCATGGCAACAGCGCGGAGATTGAAGAAATGCTGCTTGGTGGCGTGATGAAAATGGCCGATAACCTGGGCGTATCCTCGGTCCATATCACCTTTGCCAACAAGACCCAATGGGAGCATATGGGTGAGTTGGGTTTTCTGCAGCGAACGCACAAACAATTCCACTGGGAGAACCGCAGCTATGCAGACTTTGAGGCGTTTCTGGCTGACCTGTCTGCTAAAAAACGGAAAAATATCCGGCGTGAGCGACGCGACGCGCTGGCGGGCGATGTCGAGATTGAGTGGGTAACAGGTAGTGACCTCGCCGAACACCACTGGGATGCTTTCTACCAGTTCTATACGGATACGGGAAATCGCAAGTGGGGTACTCCCTATCTCAGGCGAAAGTTCTTTTCGCTGGTCGGGGAAACCATGCCTGATGATACGCTACTGATTATGTGCAAGCGCCGTGGCCGGTACATTGCCGGTGCCATTAATTTTATTGGCAGTGAATGTTTGTTTGGCCGTAACTGGGGCTGTATTGAGGATCATCCTTTCCTGCATTTTGAAGCCTGCTACTACCAGGCGATTGATTACGCAATAGCGCATGGTCTGGCGCGCGTGGAAGCAGGTGCCCAGGGGCCTCACAAGCTCGCCCGGGGCTATCTGCCCACACATACCTACAGTGCGCACTGGATCGTGGACCAATCCTTCAGGGATGCGGTCGATCAGTTTCTCGAACAGGAACGCCAGTACGTTAATGAGGAAATCGAGTACATTGAGGAACACTCACCGTTTCGACGGGACCCAGGGCCAGGTCTGAACTAAAGCGGCCAGACCCAGAGCAACATGGGCACGCTGATGGCGACGACAGCAACCTCCAGCGGCAAGCCCAGGCGCCAGTAATCCCCAAAGCGAAAACCGCCCGGCCCCAGGATCAGCGTATTGTTCTGGTGGCCGACGGGGGTCAGCATGGCGCAGGAGGCACCAATTGCCACGGCCATCAGAAAAGAATCCGGGCTTGCCCCAAGTTGAGCGGCCACTGACAGCGAAATTGGGCACATCACCGCCGCTGTTGCGGCATTGTTCATGAAGTCCGATAGCGTCATGGTCAGCACCAGAACAATCGTGAGCGCAATGACGGCGTTTCCTCCGGCCACGGCATCAAGCATCGCCTGGGCCAGCAGGTCGGCGGTACCAGTTGAGGCCATGGCGTCGGCGACCGGCAGCATGGCAGCCAACAGCACGATCACTGGCCAGTCGATGGCATCGTAGACAGTTGCCGGCGAAACGATGCGCGTGACCATGTAGATGACAACGCCAGCGGTAAATGCCACCGCTGCCGGCAGCAGACCGAAGCTTGCCATTACAATGGCGCCAGCCATCACAACAGCAGCAAGTGTCGCCCGCCCCCGGTTGGGCAGGGAGACTTTACGCTCCGCCAGCGGCACACTGCGAAATTCCGTTGTGAATGCTGAGATGCTCTCGGAAGTACCTTGCAGCAACAGGACGTCGCCAGGTTGGATCTGGGTGGATCTCAGGCGCTTGATCGACTGACGGCCCTGTCGTGAAATGGCGAGCAGGGACATCCCGAAACGATCCCGCAGCATGATGTCCTCAGCGGACTGGCCAATCAGTGATGAATTTGGCATCGCAACCAGTTCCCGCATCATTTGTGCATCTGCGCTGTCGGCCCTGG
>CAYGNA010000135.1:0-9200 GCA_964351065.1 uncultured Pseudomonadales bacterium | reverse complement strand
GTTGTACCGTGAGTTGTACCGTGAGCCGCACCGTTTACCTGATGGTCAAAGGCCATCAGGACAAAATCAAGAAATGCAGAAAAAGGCCGGGTGTCCAGTTTGGCAATATCGAGCGCATCAATTGCGGCCTTGAGTTCTTCGTCAGCCTTCTGCCTTGCGGCTTCTGCACCGAGCGTCGACGCTGAGGTAGGCTTGCCCCCATCCTGGGCGTGGTCTTTGCCGGTCGCCTGCTCGGTACCAAGTACGTCCAACAGGTCATCAAAGATCTGAAAGCCGAGCCCGGCATGTTCCCCAAACTGGCGGAGCGGTTCCAGGTCATCACCTGTTAATCCTGCAACACGAGCACCGGACTCAAGGCAAAGCACAAACAGTGAGCCAGTTTTCTGGTATTGCAGTTGGTCGAGCGATTCACCACCGGCTTGTGTATCACGCAGGTCTCTTTCCTGCCCGGTACAAAGCCCATCGACCCCAATTGCTGTGGACAGTGCCTGGGTGACTTCAATGCGTACATGTGCAGGCAGGTCTGACCGTGCGATGAGTCCAAACGCCTCGCTGACCAGTGAGATGGCACCGAGTATTGCGATATCCTCACCGTGAGCCCGGTGGTTCGCGGGCTTACCACGTCGTGACGCCGCGTCATCCATACAGGGCAAGTCATCAATAATCAGTGAAGCTGTATGTACCATTTCAATGGCGCAGGCCACGTCTATCGCCTGGGTGGGGTCGCCGCCAAGCGCCTCTGTCGTTAGTACCGTAACAAGGGGGCGGAGCCGTTTGCCACCATCCAGCAAACTATAGCGGACAGACTCCCGCACCCGCGTTGCCTGACCCGGCTGAATAGCAGGAGCAACTTCTGCGAGGCGCTGGTCAACGAGCGAGCAGATGGTCGCGAAGCGTTGCCTGTAGTCCTCGGATGATTCACTCAATGTCTTTACCTCACGGCCCCGTAAGTCAGTTTACACGGATGATTTTGGCTTGTCCTACGCAGTTCGTCTGCGGCTGCTAATGAACCGGGCTCAGAAAAAAGAGAGCCTCGTCAGGCGTGTGCGTATCGTGTTGTTGTCAAAAAGGGGCTCACTGGCCCGTGCAATGATTAGACCGTTTTCCCTCGCCATACAACGCTCGCAGGAAAATTGCCCCATTATCTCCACGCGCCCAAATAGCGCCTCAAGCGTAGCGATATCGTAACCAACCGCCAGCACATCCTCGAAGTGGGCCTGCTGCCACCAGCGGCTATAGTTCATGTGCCCGGAGTAGGTGGTCGGCAACTGGTTGTCGATATCAAGCTGGTTGAGCGCGCCTGCCTGGCCATAGTAAGCCGCCAGCAGGGTGACCTTGTCGCGCTGGCTTTCGGGAATCGTTTGGTACTGATCAACCACTGCGTCTACCAGCTCTGGCCAACTGCCCATTTCAGCAAAATGAGGGAAGTACCTGCCGAGTGGTGCTGGCTTGTCAACGGCATGTCCCTGCTCACCATCGCGCATAAAGTTGATCAACGTCTGCAGTTGGGCCGGGGGCAGTACTGGCGCGCCGATAGGTATCGACGTGAGGCCCGAAAAAATGAGTGTGCCCACCAGTCCACGCATCTGCCAGGTTTTGCCAGCCAGCCAGCGCTCCCAGAGTACGGCGCCCAGCGCGGTAAAGATCACAAACAGTGGGGTTGCGAAGTAGAATTTCACGCCGGCCGCCAGGAACAGTACAAGGCAAACCGTTGCGGCCGTTGCCATAAACCTTGCTGTACCTGTTGAGAATACGAGGCCGTAGACAAGGCCGGGGAGCCAGATCAGCGCAAACGGGGGATTCATGGTTGCAATCAGCCCAAACACGGGCTGGTTAATTACCATGGCTTCGGGAGTGCTACCTGCATACGCAGTGATGAAGTCCAGGAAAGGCCAGCCATTTGTAATCTGCCAAAAGAGGAAAGGCGAGGCGATGAGAAACATGCTGGCAACAGCACCCCAGATCTCCTGGCGAACCAGGAGATCCCTGCGGTGCAGGATGGTTGCAACAGCCAGCCCAACAAGCCAGAACGGCAAGGACAATTTGGTAAGCAGCGCGAGACCATAGATAGCACCGAGACCCAACATGAGGCTGGGACGATCAGTGTCGAGGTATCTCACCAGCAACCAGAAGCCGAGCGTCCACCACAACTGGTCCAGCACGTTCATGGTGAGGATCGACTGCACCGAGAGAAACGCTGGCGCAAATACAACAACTATGCCGGTAATCCATTGTGCCAGCCGCCCGCCACCCAGCAGGCGAGTCGTATCCACTGCAAGTAGTGTTACCGCAATGCCGGTGGCAACCGCAATGCCGCGCAGGACAAGTAAATCGGTTCCGATGGCAGCATCTGCCAGCGCAATGACCCAGGCGATCAGGGGTGGGAAGTCGACATAGCCGAGTGCCAGGTGTTCGGCGGCATCCATAAAATACAGTTCGTCGGAAAGATAGCCATACTGGCGCCCCGCCAGCGCAAAAATGAGGAGCTTGCAGAGTGCACATGCCAGCCAGAGACCATAGGGCCGCGGTGCGTCTGGTGCCATCGCTGTCATATCTGGGATATCCTCATATCATCATTCACGCTGAAGCCGGGTTGGCCAATTCTGCGGGGGATAATCTGGGTGGCATTATGTTGATCATTGTATGCGTTTGATTGTAACCGTTTTGCTGGGCCTCATCGGCCCGTGTTGCGCTTTTGCTGTATCTGCGGCTTCCCTGCCACCGCTGCCGGATCAGTTTGGTTTTTATCGCAGCCTGAACCCAAATGCGTCACCCGCACTGGTTATTGTGGTGGATGCCAGGCGTCTGCGGCGCATCAAGAAGTGGGAGACAGCGCTGGCGGAATCGTACCCCGATCTCGAAATCCTGCGAGTTGCAGACGTGCCCCGTGACCCGCCTGCTGAACTCACTACAGTGACAGAGCAACTACGTAAGCGCGTACCTGCTGATGTGCCCGTTACCATTGATCTTGAAGGCTTGTGGTCGCGCGCATTTACGCTCGACGTATCTGAACCCTGTCTGTTGCTGTTTAGCCGAGGGGAACTGATCGCCAGGCACGAGGGGGCGTTTGCGGCGCCGCGTCTTGAAGCGCTGCTGCTGGATCTTGAAGCGTTAACCGAACGCCCGCTTGCGCGCGAGATAGAGTGAGAGTATCCAGCCTGCAAGACCACTGGCGAGCAACAGGAAAATGGGCAGCAGTACAGCCTCAATTGGATCTTCCCGCCACAGTATGCCGCTATAGGCTTCCAGTGCCCAGGTGTTGGGTGTGAGCCAGCCCAGGTCTCGCAGTGATGCAGGCATCAGAAACCTCGGCACCATACTGCCGCCAATCGCGGACAGGATCAGTATCATTGTGTTGGCAATGGTCTGTGCCTGGCGCCGCGTTTTACAGGCGGTTGCGAGCAACATGGCTAATCCTGCGGCGCAGATGCAGGCTGCCAGTGTAATCATCAGCCAGGGGAAAAAGTGGCCGGGCAGATCGACACCATATAATAGCCATGCGACCAGGAAAATCACGCTGACCTGGACAAAACCCTGCAACGTCACGTAGGCAAATTTACCGTTGACCAGCACGGCAATCCCGCCGGGGCCTGCCAGAATGCGATCGAGTATCCCGCTCTCTTCCTCATCCAGGATCGACAGCGCACCGTGTACGGCAGCAAATAGCAGGAACATGAAGGCAACAGCGCCTGCCGAGTAGGCCACGAGGTTGACGGCATCACCACCTGCGACAGCCTCTGAGTCCAGCATGTCCTCAAACGACCAGCCCACGTCGCGCCCGTCAGCGGCATCTGCTTTCATCTCGCCGAGCCCCTCATTCACCTCGGCGCGTTGATCACTGGACAGGCTGACAAACTGATTTTCCAGTTCCTTGACGACGTTACCAAGTGCAACGTCTGGCAAGCCAGAAAAATAGGCCTGCCTCAGTTGTCCCGTTAACACGGGTTCTGTAACGCCTCTGGCGGGATCAAAAACGATGAGTATGGGCGGTTTGCCAAATCCCGGTTCGTCGAGAGGCTGGCCATCGGCGCGCACGATCAGGCCCACGTCCGCATCACCGGTTCGTACCATCAGTTTGAGCTCATCAGCGTTGGTCGGCCCGGGTGCCAGGAATTCGATCACGTCACTTTGTTCAAGTGCTGTCACCAGACGTATGGTCGTTTCGCTTCTGACCTCGTCCAACACGGCGGTTCGTAGCGTAATTGCATTTCCAGCAGATGCACTGAATATTTCTGCGAGGATGACAAAGAAGATTGCCGGCAGCGCAAAACTCATCAGCAGCGCGCCCCGATCGCGCAGCAGTCCCAGCAGTAGTGCCCGGAAAATGGCTGAGTTCACAGGCCGAACTCCTCGCCGGTAAGCTTCAGGAAAACAGACTCCAGACCGGGTTCACGCAGAATAATCTCGTTGGCGGAAAGCCCTAGCCGGGAGAGTCCGCCGTGCCACAGGTTCATATCCTGTTCGCCCGCTGGGACTGGCGCGATCCAGGTGAGCCCACTCTTGCTGGACGACATGCCAAGCTGGCGCAGTGCTTCCGCCTGTGGATTTTCGGGTGCCCGGCCAAACAGTGCGCGGACCTCCCGACCATCGCCAAACTCCTGGCGTATCAAGTCAGCGGGTGCACCCTCCAGCCTGATTTTGCCTTTGATGAGAAACACCACGCGATCTGCCAGCAGGGTGGCTTCCGCAAGGTCGTGGGTGGTAATCAGGATGCTCATGCCTTCATGTCGCAGGCTCGAAAGCATTTCATGAATGCGTTCGCGCGCGCTGATGTCGAGTCCAACGGTGGGTTCATCCAGCAGCAGGAGATCGGGTTGATGCAACAGGCTTGTCACAATATTGAGACCGCGTTGCATGCCACCGGAAAGGGTACCCACCAGTGAGTGCTGTCGGTCAGTGAGGCCGCTCCAGGTGAGCGCCAAATCGATCCGCTCCTTTGTCTGCGAGCCACTTACTCCCATCAACCGCCCAAAAATTTCCAGGTTTTCGATAACACTCAGGTTGAGGTACAGCGCGATGGACTGTGGTACAAGGCCTATTCTGCTGCGCGCCAGCGGGTCGGTGCGGGGGTTGGCGCCGCAGACCAGTACAGTGCCGCGATCCGGCGCCAGGCGCCCACATGCGCTGCGTAGCAACGTGGTTTTGCCGGCGCCGTTAGGCCCGAGTAACACCAGGGTTTCCCCGCTTGTAATGTGCAGCGAGACGTCCTGCAGGACCTCGCGATCTGCTATCTTTCTGGCGAGGTGTTGAATTTCAAGCCGCGGCCCGGTCATACATCCGCGCTGGCAAGCTTATGATCCATGCTGGATCTTCACCATCAGGGATTTGAAACCAGACTTTTCAAGCGCGCTGGAAACCGCGTCAGATTCGCCATCACAGACTGCGACAATTGAACCACCGCCGCCAGCACCCGTCAGTTTGGCGCCCAGCGCGCCATGATCCTTGGCAATCTGGACCATACGGTCGAGTTCAGGACAGGATACCTGTATTGCACTCAGCAAGCCGTGGTTGACGGTCATCAGGTGCCCAAGCCTGACATAGTCACCTTCCTTGATCGCGTCCAACCCTTCCTCGGCAACACGCTGGAAGTTGTCGAACAGCATCTCGTACAGGTCACGGTTCTGGCGCCAGCGGTCGCGGACACCCGCAACAGCATCTACTGTCAGGCTCGGCCGGTCAGAAATCCCGATCACCAGGTTCAGCGGCTTTTTGAGTTCCAGAAACTCCATGGCCGCTTCTTCCTGGGGTCGATAGCACAGCGGACGACCAAAGGTGGCAATGGTATTGTCGATACCGGAAGGCGTACCGTGCGCCGCTTTCTCACATTGGAAAGCAAAGTGGTTTACCTCCTCGTCTGTCAGCCCCAGACGAAAGTGTTGTTCAACCCCGCGAATAATGGCAACTGCCATGGCGGCCGAGCCTCCAAGGCCCATGGCAGCCGGAATGTTCGGTTTTACATTGACCGAAAACTGCTTGTTGGTAACGCCAAGTTCACTGAAGATTTTCTGAAACGCCGACCACCAGATGGTGTTGGATTCGCTTAGCTTCGCGTCTATGTCCCAGGCGGGTACCAGGATCTCGGTTGGCGCTTCACTGTCCATGACTTCGGCAACCACCGCGTCATGAAAAGGTACGGCAATGGCAGTGCGTCCATAGACAACCGCGTGTTCACCCAGCAGGATTATTTTGCCGAAGGCTCGCGCAACTGTTCGATGGCGGTTATCGTCCTCGGGAGTCTCTGGTTTGCCGGTGAGTTCAGCTATCACCTCCTTGGCGTGCTGCACCTTGATATCGCCATCCTGGATCAGCCTGCTGACAACGGTCTCGAACAGTTCAGGCGGGGCGTTGGCTGTTACCGCGACACTTCTGGCGTGCAGGGACATGTGGCCTTTCTGGATGCCCTCAGTGGACAGCGCCTTGATCGCGGAAAAATTCTGCGCGAGACCAACACTTGCCATCACCTCGCCCAGTTCACGTGCACTGCCAATGCCCAGCACCTCGAGGTTGATCTTGACTGTCTCGTTAGCTTCCAGCGAACCGCCCTGGATACCAACCTTGATGGGAATATCGATTTCTCCGACCAGGTCGCCATCTTCGGCCTCCGACCAGCGGGTCAGCGAAGAGTACCGGCCGCTGCGTGCAGCATATGCATGAGCTGCAGCCTCAATGGCTCGCCAGTCATTACCCGTTGCTATTGCGAGCGGGTCAATGCCGTTCATGATGCCCTTGTTGTGGGTCGCAGCACGGTAGGGGTCGACAGCCGCAAACTGGGAGGCCAGGATAATACCGTCCCGGACTTCCTCTCCAGAAAACCCTTTGCCGGCCAGTTCTGCCACTGGCACTTTTACCGAGGCCTTTACGACAGAACGGTCTGTCAGGTTGGACAGTATGCGCAGAAAAACCCGACCGCCGGTCAGCGCTTCAACGTCTGCCGCGATCTCTTCACACATGCTGTTAACTAGATTGGCCCCCATGGCATCACAGGTGTCCACGTAGATATGGACAATCAGCATCAGTGGGCTTTCGTCAGATTTGGGAATGATGCGTGCATCAAGTTCCATCACACCGCCGCCCCTGGTCACCATGTTTGGGTGCAGTTCGTTCAGCTTGTCAATCAACTCCTGGCTGTGTCTATGCACCTGCTGTTTCGCGCGCTCGGCGTCAGGAGGACTAACAACCTGAATCTGCCCGATCAGCAGCGACTCTTTGGTTGTTGCACGAATGCCGCCGCCGGTGCCAAATATTTTTGCTGCAGAACTTAAGGCCGCAACGATAGAAGGCTCCTCCACCACTAGCGGAACCACATACTCCTTGCGATTGATGAGAAAATTGAGCCCCATGCCCATTGGCAATCCCATGATGCCAATGACGTTCTCAATCATCTTGTCCGCACGGCGGATATCAAGCAGGTGGTGACCATTGCCCAGTGACTGCTGTTCGGCCTTTGAAATCCAGCCGTGTTCCTCCATCGCCCGCAGGCGATCAGTCACCGTGAGTTTGTAGAAGCCGGGGATTCGAGAATTACCCATTACACATCCTGTATTTTTTCAACAACTTGCCGGGCGACGTGATCTGCGAAGGTGCAGCAGTCAGGTAAATCCCGCCCAAACGGTGGCCGGTGCCATTATGACACGAGGCAGCCGGTTTTTGGGTGTTCGATAAAGACGATGCAGGCTCTGGATGAAGCACCTGGATGAATGGAACCTGAACGGGCCGCACTGGTGGTGCGACGGGTAGATGCCTGAGCAGCGTAAGAGTTGGTGCAATGACACAAGGTCATTTGATATTCGGAGAGCAGGATATGAAAAAAAATCTGGTAGTTTTGTTGGGACTGGTGCTGACTGGCAGTGCGCTGACGTCTTATGCGGAGCCTCCATCAGGCGATCGCGAGGCCCGGCGGGCAGAGTGGCAGGCAATGTCGCCAGAGGAGCGTGAGGCGGCGAGAGTCGAGGCGCGGGAACGGTTTCAATCGATGAGCGACGAAGAACGCACGGCGCTGCGCGAGCAGCGGCGAGAACGGTTTGAATCCCTTTCACCTGAGCAACAGGCACGGGTGCGTGAGCGCAGGGCAGAAGGTGGTCAGGGTATGCCCGGAAAACGAAAGGGGCCAAAAAACAGGCCTCAATAACTGGCACTGACAGTTAATTCAGAAAGGGTCAGCTTGCTGGCCCTTTTTGGTTCTGTTCATACCTGTTGTAGCAGTCTTGCCAGTAGTAGTTCCTGGTGGCTCGTTCGCAGTCATTAAATTGGTACACTGTCGCCCTTTTATTGTTACGAAGAAGGGAAGGTTGTTATGCAGAGGTTGCTGCCAATTACCATACTCGTGCTTGGCCTTATCCAGTTGGGGCTTTTGTTTGTGATTGCCGTTAGCCCGGTGCCTGAAAATGCCACCAGTCTGGCTCACGCAAGCTTCAGCGGCATGCGAATTGGCGGTGATGGTGCCGCTCGATTCGAACCTATTGCAGGTGCAGCGTTTCTGTTTCAACTGGTTGTCCTTGCCCAGATCTGTTGCATGGTTGCGCTCGGCGTTGGCAAGCATCGACACTCGGGCAGCTTTTACGTATTGCTGGTGATCGCCTTTCTGGTAGCTGCGGGGGTTTGGTGTGGGCTCTTTTTTGCTTACGAGTCTTTTCTCTCTGCAGGCACAACCAACTACTTCCTGGGGTTTCCCGTGGCGACGGCCTGGCAGGTTTACGCCATCTGGTTGTCTGGGCTGGTGCTGGTTGGCACCTACGTGTTTGGCTTCACCCGATTTATCTGGTCAGCCGAAGATGAGAGCCGGTTCCAGGTACTGGTCACCCAGGCACGCGCCAGCGAGGAGGGTTAGGCATGGAAGCTTTTCGTCAGGAAATTATCCTCTCCTCGATTGCCGTCTACATGATCTTCTGTATCGTTGTTGGTCTGTGGGCCATGCGGCGAACACATTCCTCCAGTGACTTCTTCATAGCGGGCCGCAGCCTCGGGCCAATTGTTGTTGCGCTTGCCATATTTTCCAGCACGTTAAGCGGGTTTGGTTTTGTTGGAGGCCCGGGCCTCGTCTATTCCCAGGGAGTCAGTTCGTTCTGGATGGTCCTTGTATCTACCTTTGGCTATGCGCTGGCGTTTTTCCTTGTCGCCAAAAAGATCCGCATGTTGTCTGAAATTCGCGAGTCTATCTCGTTGCCGGACGTGGTGGGTGCACGCTATCAGTCCAACGCCAG
>CAYGNA010000134.1:0-9206 GCA_964351065.1 uncultured Pseudomonadales bacterium | reverse complement strand
GCTATATGGGGCAGCACGCTCGCAGGTAAAATTATGCTGATTGGCGGCATCGGCGGGCTGCTCACCAGTTGGAATGCATTCATTTTGGGCGGTAGTCGCGTTATCTACGCACTGGCGCGCTCGGGTATGTTGCCGTCTGCGTTTGGGCGGCTGCATCCAAAATACAACACGCCTTATCTCGCAATACTGCTTATTGCCGTGTTGTCATGCATCGCGCCGTTTTTTGGCCGAACGATTCTGGTGTGGATTATCGATGCGGGCAGTTTCGCCATAGTTATTGCTTACGGCATGGTTGCCATGGCGTTCATCAAGCTGCGCATCAGTGAGCCGGATATGCCACGTCCGTTTCGTGTGCGATATGGGATGGCTGTTGGCGTCATCGCGGTGCTCATGTCTTTTGGGCTATTTGTGATCTACCTGCCTGGTAGTCCTTCGGCACTTATCTGGCCTTATGAATGGGCCATGGTGTTGGGCTGGATCCTGCTGGGTATCATTTTATACTTCATGGCCAAGCGCGAATCAGGGGAGAGCAGTGATGGACATTAAAGAAATGCTGCAGTCGAGCAAGACGATCGCGATTGTTGGCATGAGTGACAATCCAGCCCGCGCCAGCAATGAAGTTGCGCAGTACCTGATGCCGCATTACACGGTGATCCCCGTTAACCCGAACCACAAAGAGATTCTTGGGCTCACCTGTTACCCGGATCTTGAATCTATCCCGGTGCCGGTCGACATTGTTGATGTGTTCCAGCGCAGCGAAAATGTCATGCCGTTTGTTCAGCCAACCATTGAGATGGGCGCACGCTGCTTCTGGATGCAGTTGGGTATCAGCAATGCGGAAGCGGCGGCGGCGCTCGAGAAAGCAGGTGTGTTTGTTGTGCAGGACAAATGCTCAAAAATAGAACACATGCGCTACTGTTGAGCGCCTGTAAGTGAGTCCCCACTGCGGTTGCGGTGTGGCTCGCTGGCTGCATTAAACCAGGCTGTTTGGCCCGCCTTATAAAAATCATTCTGCCTCATCTGTAGCAAAACCGGTTTTGGGCAGTCTATAGTCTGAATCCCTGAAGATGACCAGACAATTATGCAAGACACAAGACCGCTGTTGCTCGAAACCAGTTTTCCGCCGGTACGTCGCACCCGACTCGATACCCTGCAGGTGAACCTGGGCTACCTGTGTAATCTCAGCTGCACACACTGCCACGTCAATGCCGGTCCGACCCGAACGGAGTTGATGGACCGGGCAACCATCGACCTGGTGCTGGCTTTTCTCGAGAAGCAGCGCATCAGCCTGATTGACCTGACGGGTGGTTCACCCGAGATGAACCCGCATTTCCGTGAGCTTGTGCAGGCAGCAACGGCCATGGGTGTGACGGTGATGGACAGGTGTAACCCCACCATCCTGGTCGAACCGGGTTATGAATACCTCCCAGAGTTTTTTGCCGCGCATGGTGTTGTGGTGGTGGCATCAATGCCGTGTTACCAGGAGCAGAACGTCGATAAACAGCGGGGGAAGGGCGTCTACCGTGACAGTGTCGAAGGGCTGAAGCGTTTGAATGCGGTGGGTTATGGGCAGCCAGATACCAACCTGTTGTTAAACCTTGTCTACAACCCTGATGAGCCGATATTGCCGCCGTCGCAGCAGGCGCTCGAGGCGGATTACAAGCGCGAACTGCTGCACGATCATGGTCTGGTTTTCAACGAATTGTACGCGCTTGCCAATATGCCCATTTCCCGGTTTGGCGCCCGCCTGCTCGCCAGGAATCAGTTTGTTGATTACATGACCTTGTTGCGCGACTCATTCAGCGAGGCAAATCTCAACACGGTGATGTGTCGCAACCTGATTAGTGTCGACTATGAAGGCTATGTGTACGACTGCGACTTTAACCAAATGCTGGCGCTGCCGCTTGCGTCAGACAAGCCAAAAACTCACCTGCGTGACCTGATGGATGTGAATATAAAGGGGCGCGCCGTGACGGTGGGTGAGCACTGTTACGGTTGTACGGCCGGACAGGGCAGCAGTTGTGGTGGTGCCTTGTCTGCCTAGCGAGAGCGCGTTTGGTGATTTCGATTATTATTCCCGTGCTGAATGAGGCCGGGTCAATCCAGGAATTCCTGTCACACCTGCCGGCGTCTGTCGAAGTGATTGTCGTGGATGGCGGCAGTTACGACGGCACGCAGAAGCAGATCGGCTTGTCGGCCGCGCGGCTGGTGAATGCCGAGCGGGGCAGGGCTAACCAGATGAATGCAGGTGCTGCCGTCGCAAAAGGGGATCTGTTGCTTTTCCTGCACGCAGACACACACCTGCCAGCGGACTTTGAAGGTGTGTTGGCAGCGTTTGCGCGCTCATCCCTGGCCTGGGGGCGTTTTGATGTGAGGCTCTCCGGGCGCCATCCCATGTTCCGGGTAATCGAACGCATGATGAACTGGCGTTCCCGTTTGACAGGCATCTGCACGGGTGACCAGGCCATCTTCGTTCGCCGCGCAATCTTTCACGAGTTGGGTGGGTTTGCAGCTATCCCGCTCATGGAAGACATCGAAATTAGCCGTCGCTTGCGGGCAAAGTCGTGGCCCTACTGTGCAAGCCAACCTGTAACGACCAGTAGTCGCCGCTGGGAAACCCGCGGAATCACCAGGACTATCCTGCTGATGTGGCGTCTTCGGCTCGCTTACTTTTTTGGCGTTGGGCCGGAGCAGTTGGTACGGCGTTACTATGGTTAAGGTCGCCATGTCAGCAATAGATGCAGCTTCCGGTTCGACCGAGTACCGGTTTCCCGCCGCGCGCATCCTGGTGTTTTGTCGGGCGCCCGTTGCAGGTCAGGTCAAAACAAGATTGATCCCCGCGCTGGGAGAATCTGGTGCTGCTGCCCTTCATGAGGAACTGGCGGCCACGCGCATCAACATGAGCATTGAAACAGACCTCGCGCCAGTTGAACTGTGGTGTGAGCCCACCCTGGACTATGCTTTCTTCAAACAATTTGAGCACAGGCTATCGTTGCAGGCGCAGGTAGGTGCCGACCTGGGCGAGAGGATGGCACAGGCGCTGGCGTCGGCGTTGGCCAGGCCAGGTGTTTCGAGCGCAGTGCTGATCGGCACCGATTGCCCCACACTCGATGGTGACTATCTCGCCCAGGCGCTGGCAAAACTGCAGCAACATGATGCCGTGATTGGGCCAGCCGAAGACGGTGGCTATGGCCTGATTGGAATGAGGCGCCCGGTGCCAGAGGCTTTTGTCGACATTCAGTGGGGTTCGGATACTGTGCTCGCAGAAACCTGTCGGGCCTTCAACCGGGCGCGACTCAATTTTGCGTTACTGACTTTATTGTGGGATGTAGACCGCCCTGCCGATGTTGAAAGGTACAGGTCCTTTCGGCGGCGTCAGGCAGGCGGCGCCAGCTGAATACTCGAGATGTCTGGTACGCGCGGTGGTGGCGCGGGTTTGCGATCTGCGTCATCTATCAAGTCGGCACCGGCCGCGGCAATAGAGAGCGCGGAGGTGTCGGGATTTAGCAGCACCTTCTCTTCTTTCAGGGTTTCCAGAACAGCACCCGGTTCATCCAGACCAAAATCCGGCGCCACTATCCTGGGCGTATCCTTGTCCACGTGTTCTACCAGGGGTGAACCATCGTTTTCGCTAACACTGAGACCGCTCAGGTCAATGTGAACCTCAGCCTGTTCCCTGGGTGGTGCCAGCGGCAGATCATTGTTGTCAGCAAGCGTCAGGTTGGAGATGTTGATCTGTGGTGGTGGCGGCGCAGGTTTTGGTTCTACCAGGTAGCCCTCATTGGGTGCGAGGGTCAACTCGCCCGTCCCAGCCCCGGCCTTTGCCGGCAGCGGCGCTTCTGATTTGATGGCTTTGATTTTGACGTCAGCGCCAACTTTTTTAAGCGCGCTGCCGTACTTCAGTGCTTCCTGTTTGTCATTGGTGCGTTTCAGAACAACCTGTTTGCCGGAGAAGAGCGTGGCCATCTTGTCGACATCGGCCTTAAGCAGTTGTGCGAGGTGCGCCTTCACTGAGATCTTCTGGAAGCCCTCAACGATTTCACCGCTGAAAACGATTGCGTAGATCACTGAACTCATTAGTCGTAACCTTGCTGGGTCGGTCTGAATATAATGGAAGTAGTTTCCAAATTACAGGCATTAAAACCATGACCGGTATCACACTTCGGCCTATTCCCT
Organism: uncultured Pseudomonadales bacterium; assembly: GCA_964351065.1. Taxonomy (GTDB): domain Bacteria; phylum Pseudomonadota; class Gammaproteobacteria; order Pseudomonadales; family Azotimanducaceae; genus JANQJA01. The sequence continues at coordinate 5,030 of CAYGNA010000134.1, read as the reverse complement.
GATGCCTCTTGCCGTCCCACGCATGTTTCTGGCCTCCCGGTTTGTCTGGGGATTGCTGTTTTCGATGATGGCAACGGTCTCCATGATCTACCAGGTCGAGATTGCCGGCCTCGATGCGCTGGAACTGGTGCTGGTGGGCACAGCGCTGGAAGTCAGCGCATTCCTGTTCGAAATACCGACCGGTATCGTCGCAGACAGGTATTCGCGCAGGCTGTCGGTGGTCACGGGCTTTTTTATCACCGGTATATCATTTGTGCTTGCTGCCTCCTTTCCACGTTTTGAGGTGATCGCGCTGGCGTCCTTTATCTGGGGTATCGGCTGGACCTTCATTAGTGGGGCTCACGAGGCCTGGCTGGCGGATGAGGTTGGTGAGACAGAGGCTGCAAGACTCTACCTGGTGGGCCAGCGACTGGCTTCCTATGGGCACCTTTTTGGTATTGCAGTGGCTGTGCTGTTTGGCAGTGTGGCTATTCACTATCCCTACCTGCTGGCGGGTTATCTCTTTATTGCCTGGGCTGCGTTCGCCTGGTTCGGCATGGCAGAGACACGCTTGCCGCAGCCAGGGGAGGCGGGCACATCGCAGCTACGCCAGATGTCGGCTATTGCAGTTGACGGTTTTAACACGATCAAGCGGTCACCCACGCTGCTGCTACTGGTGCTGGTAGGGGTGGTGATTGGTACCTTCAGCGAGGGCTATGATCGACTGTCCACAGCCCACCTGCTGCGAAGTTTTGAGTTTCCGCGCCCGTTTGGCTTTGAGCCAGTGGTTGTTTTTGGAGCGGCGGGTGCGACTGGCAGCCTGCTGTCTATCCTGGCAGTTCGGGTTGTTGAAAAGACAGTGGACACTGAGCGCGCCGAACACATTGGCAATGCGCTGGCGTTGACCTCCTTTCTTATCCTGGTGGCCACATTGGCATTTGCCTTGACGGGCAACGTGGTGCTGGCCATTTTGATGTATGTCTCGCTGATGCCGCTGCGTACGGTGTCTGACCCGCTGACAACAGCCTGGATCAATCGCCATGTGGGTTCTGCCTCCCGGGCCACGGTGCTGTCGATGCACGGCCAATCTGACGCGCTGGGACAAATGGCCGGTGGGCCGGGTGTTGGTCTGATCGGTCGGGAGTTTGGCCTGCGGATTGCCATTGGGGTTACTGCACTGCTGCTGGCGCCGGCGGTCTGGCTCTATCGGCGAGCGCGAAACCTGGCGTAGCGCAAGGTTCCACCACCCAACCTGCTGGTGGGGTAAACTCTGGGCGAAACATTCTGGGCAAAAAGTTCGGGGCAAAAAGTTCGGGGCAAAAAGTTCTGGGCAAAAAAAAGGGCCAACAATGTTGGCCCTAACAATTACTCTCTTCGTGGTCGTAATAAAGAGAGTAGAGGGAGCTATAAATGTATACGCTGGCTCAGCTGAATTCCGTCTGTGCTTTCGACCATAATTACGATGTTAATTACGACCTTACTTTCGATTCGGTTCACCCGGATTAGTTCAATGGATTAAAAAAATGGATATTGGTGTCACGCTTCGAAATATGGGGCCGCAGAGCCAGGTTTCAATACTGCAGGTTGGTGCCCAGCGGGCAGATGAACTGGGCTTTGACTCCCTCTGGATAACGGATCACATAGCGATTCCACCAGACGATGCGGAGGGTAGCGGCGGTCGTTATACCGACCCGTTAACCACCCTGGCCTGGCTGGGTGGCCTGACGAAACGTATCAAACTCGGGGCAGGCGTACTGATTGTGCCCTACCGTCCCGCACTGCCAACGGCCAAGGCCATTGCTACCGTGCAGGAGCTAACAGGTAACCGGTTGTTGCTTGGTCTTGCCGTGGGCTGGATGGATGCCGAGTTCAGGGCACTGGGCATTGACCGACACCAGCGCGGCAGGATTACTGATGAAGTGCTGGAATTCCTGAATCGCTGTTTTACACACGATGTTGTCACCAGTAATGAGCAGCCCTTTATTTTCAGCCCACGACCGCCAGCACCACCCATCTACATTGGCGGTAGTGCGCCCCATGCGCTCAAACGCGCGATCCGGTTTGGCCATGGCTGGTTGCCCATGGTGCGATCCCCCGTGCGTCTGGTGCAGGATATCAAGTTGTATGAGGAGATGGCCGAGGCGAGCGGTGTGCAACCTGGCCCGATCACGGTAATGACCTCGCTGCCGCTGGATGAGTCAGCCCGTGCAAGTGACCTGCTTGGTGACTACGCAGAGCTTGGCGTTGAGCGGTTGGTCACATCGTTTCGGTATGACACGGCGGATGAGTACCTTGCCGGTCTGGACACGTTGGCGCCACTGCTGACCTGATCCGGCTATCCTTGCTCCGCCAGTTGCTCAAGGAACATCGTGAATTGATCAACCGTCCATGCGTTGCGGTGCGGCGCGGTAATGTCGCCAACAAAAACGTGGGACGGTTCATCCTCGTCAATCGTAACCTTGATCAGTTGTTTGGGCTCGCCGCCCCACTCACCGAATGCCCGGACTGCGGCTGCTGGATCAATCGTGGGATCGTTTTTCATGTACATGATGGCAAGCGGAACCTTGAAGTCTGCCAGTCGACACCCTTTCACAAACGCCACAACCTTCTGCATTTCTATCAGCGCGAGCGTTGAATACTGGTAGGTCCAGAACTTTGCCTGGGCTTCATTAATGGGCTCCCAGGCGCGCTCCCGGCCGACAAACCAGTGAATCCAGTAGCCCGACCAGGGAACCGTCAGCAAGAAATCAAACGGGCTACGAATACGAAAGTTGGGTGACATGAAAAGCAGCGCATGGAGCTTGTCTTTCACATCAGGGAAGCTTGCCAGCCAGACCGAGAGTGGCGCGCCGGTGGAAGTGGCAACAATAACCACCCGGTCACCCAGTTGCGTCGCAATCTCCCAGGTCTCACGCAGGGAAGAAAGCCACAACTCCGCGGGTGTCACCATGCCGGCTGAATCTGTACCGTGGCCGGCCAGTCTTGCCTGCAATACGTTGGCACCAAATCGTGCTGCCAACTGTTCGGTCACCGGCGCGGTTTCAGGCCAGGTCGCTGAGAAGCCATGTACGTAGACGAAACAAAGTGCTGTTTTCTGCGGCGCCTTGGGGTGGGCAAACTGTATGCAGGCTTCTGCGCCAGGCCTTATGCCGGCTACCTTGCTTTCGCGCTCCTGCAGCCATTCGCTGAGTGCTGAAAGATTATCCAGCGTCGGCACGGTAACTCTCGGTGACTGTGCGTCCAGTTTTGGTCGCGGCCCAAAAGCAAACACCAACAACAATGCCAGCAGGACAAGCCCGGTTACAAGGAACATGGAAAAACGCCTGGCTGAAGGTGGCGTAAATGTATCACAGCACGAACGCAGGTGATCAGCGTCAGGTATTTCCGGACTGAAGAGCGCGTCCCTTTCAGCCCTCTGAATGTGGGCTACACGCTATGCGGGCGATGCACCAATCAGAAAAAACATGCATACCAGGGCGGCTGTACCCATAAGCGCCTGCCAGTTTACTTTGGCTGGTTTGATCATCATTTCTCCCCCTCACTCGATGTCTGTCAGCATGTCTTTTTGTGAGCAAATAGCGCGCCAGCCATCCTGGAAGCCGCATTTTTTGGCGATGTGACTTTTTTGCTCAAACGCCTGTGTAAAATTATTCGACACCTCAAGGCGAATTGCTTGCAGTGATGGAAAAACGAACCATCATGTCACGCTATAATCTCGTCTTTAGTGTTGATTGCCTTTCATGCTGCAGACCCATGGCCTTAGATGTGAACGTAATCGGCGAATCCTGTTTGAGGATTTGTCGTTTGACGTGGGCGCGGGGCAAGTGCTGCGCATTGAGGGCGGCAATGGCTCTGGCAAGACCACGCTGTTACGTATCCTCTGCGGCCTGTTTGCAGACTATGAAGGTGAAGTTGCCTGGGACCTGCCAGCGTACCCGCTCTACCTGGGGCATAAGCCGGGCGTCAAGGATCTGCTGACGCCTGCAGAGAACCTCGCCTGGCTGGCACGACTTTATGGCACGCCGGCCGCCTCTGGTGCTGTTAAAGAAGCGCTGGCAACCGTCGGTCTGGCAGGATTCGAGAACACCCCGGCGGGTTCCCTGTCCGAGGGTCAGCGCAAGCGCGTCAATCTGGCTCGACTGTTTCTGCTTGATAGCCCGGCCTGGATACTGGACGAGCCGTTCTCCGCCATTGATGTTGCCGGCGTTGAGCGGTTGCAGCAGGCAATCACCGAACAGGTGCAGAAGGGCGGAGTTGTGTTGCTGACCAGTCATCAGCCACTTGTGGTGGAGGCCGAGGTGACGACGCTCCGGTTGGGCAACAAATGATGCTCTTTATGGCAACGGTCAGGCGGGAACTGCAACTTGCATTCCGGCATCCGGCTGAACTGCTGAACCCGTTGGTCTTTTTTGTGATAGTGGTATCGCTGTTTCCGCTGGGCATTAGTCCTGCAGGTAGTGTGCTGCGGGATATTGCCCCCGGCGTCATCTGGGTTGCGGCCCTGCTGGCGACGTTGATGTCGATGGATATGCTGTATCGCAGCGATTATGACGATGGTTCGCTTGAGCAGATGGCCATCAGCAGTGAACCCCTGATTATTATTGTTGCAGGCAAAATTTTTGGCCATTGGTTGGTGACGGGTTTACCGCTGACGCTGCTGTCGCCGGTGATTGCCATGATGCTGTTTATCGATGGGCCAGGGCTTGTTGCGCTGGTGCTATCACTGCTGCTGGGTACCCCCATACTAAGCCTGTTAGGCGCGATAGGCGCCGCGCTGACGGTTGGTCTGCGCAAGGGTGGTGTGCTGGTTGCCGTGCTTGTGCTGCCGCTTTATGTGCCCGTGCTGATCCTTGGCACTACCATGGTCAAAACTGGCCTCGTGGGTGGCGACATTGCAGGGCACACGTTATGGCTGGGCGCACTGCTGGTACTGGGGCTGGGCCTGGCGCCAGTTGCTGCTGCCGCCGGCGTGCGTATTTCACTGAGTCAGTAGGCGTTTTTGTTCACGGGGCGTTTTTTGTCCGCTCCGGCTCATTGGGCCAGTACGGAAA
>CAYGNA010000133.1:8180-9215 GCA_964351065.1 uncultured Pseudomonadales bacterium | reverse complement strand
TCATCAGCCAGTTCAGCTGTGGCAGCTACCACATGGAAAGTCTCTGACACGGCGCAATCCTGTTGTGTGTTTCGAAGGCAGGCACCTTACCAGCGAATCAGAGCAAGAAAAAGCCGCCTGTCGTTGACGGCTTTTTCTCGGATGCCTAGATACGGAAATCGTGGTTGCCGTATTCCCGGGCAAATTCCGCCAGTGGCTTGTCGTTGCAAACGACACGCTGCAGCTTGATCTCATCGTTGGCGAATGTTTCAGTTTTCAGCCGTGTGTATTCGTTGGCGGACATTGCGGCTGCGACGCAAAGTTGGGATTCAGGTGAGTTAGTGGCTGTGGTCAGCTTGATCGCGCGACTTTCGGTCGCCAGCGCTCGTACAAATGAGCGCAGCGGCATGCCGTTACAGCTGATGTCCTGTGCGCTCAGGTTGTGCTCGGCGAGGGCGGATGACGCGTCACCTGGCTGGGTGACAGCTTTAATGCAGATTTCGCTGTAAATAGAGCCATCGCCGTTTACGAGTTGCTCGTTAGCAACCGCGCCAGCGGATAAGACGATCAGGGACTTGGCCAATAGATTACGAGCAAGCAAATTACGAGCAAGCAAATTACGAGAAAGTACTTTCATCAGGGGCTCCGTGATTCAAAAATTGAGTAACAACTGTTGATGGTGTTTCCCTCTGTCATCCACTGAAGCAAAAACCGCGCCAATGAACACGGTCTCTTCCGCAATGCCTGTTACAGCGGATTATCAATCTGGTTGCTGGTACAAATCGGTGCGTGCTCGCAAACCCTGCACCGGGCGCGGTCAGTAATTTTCAGGTCACCGACTGGCGAACATTGAACCGCGCTGCGCGCCAGGTGTCCTGCCTGATAATATCTTCCAGCGCATTGACCGCATCGAACACATCAACAAAACGCAGGAACAGCGGGCACAAACCAAACCGGAGAATGTCGGGTTCACGAAAGTCGCCAATAATGTGGCGCTCGATGAGCGCCTGGACAATTGCGTAGGCGCCTGGATGGGCGAAACAAACCTGGCTGCCC
>CAYGNA010000133.1:0-8170 GCA_964351065.1 uncultured Pseudomonadales bacterium | reverse complement strand
CCCCCGGCCGCGCGCCCCCACCCCGCCTGCCCCGGCGCGCCGGGCCCGTGGGGCTCCTCGGCACGAGATCTGCCAGTGTGGGTGACGCTGTGACGCAGCTCATAAAAGCCTCAGCCAGGGCTACAGATTTTTTGCGCACATCGAGCATATCTATGTCATCAAACACGGTTAGCGCTGCATCGAGTGCACTCATGGAGAGAACGGCTGGCGTACCTGTCGCAAAGCGCCTGATGCCATCACCTGCTTCATACTGCACCGTAAAATCGAACGGCCGAGCGTGGCCCATCCAGCCTGAGAGTGGCTGTGAGGCCGACTCGAGATGGCGCGCTGCAACGTACAGGAAACCCGGTGCACCGGGCCCGCCGTTCAGAAACTTGTAGCCACAGCCAACGGCAAAATCAGCTTCTGCCTCGTCAAGTTGCACGGGCAAAGCGCCGGCGCTGTGTGCCAAATCCCAGATCACCAGCGCACCAGCCGCATGTGCAGCGGCAGTTACAGCTGTCATATCGAATCGCTCGCCCGTACGGAAGTTAACTTCGGTAAGCAGCAGGACGGCGATTTCACTGTCAAGTGAAGCAGTGATGTGGCCGTTATCTGCAAGGCGAAGTTCACAGCGTTCACCACCGAGCAATGTTGTTAGCCCCTCGGCCATGTACAGATCGGTTGGAAAGTTGTCGTTGGATGACAGAATGACCTTTCGTTCCGGTCTGAGCGCCAGCGCGGCGCACAGCACCTTAAACAGGTTGATGGACGTTGAATCGGTGCAAATCACCTGGCCTGGTGCAGCACCCACCAGACGCCCGATCTTCTCACCCACGCTGAGTGGCAGGTCTATCCAGGCGTGTTTGTTCCAGCTGGTGATCAGATCCTGGCCCCACTCGCCCTGCGTTGTGCGGGTGACCCTGTCTGCAACTGCCAACGGCATTGGTCCAAGTGAGTTGCCGTCCAGGTAAATCAATTGATCCTCAAGCAGAAATTTTTCACGAAGGTGCGAGAGGCTGTCTGCGTTATCCAGTGCCAGGCATTCGTCCCGGTTCATTGTGATAGCGCCTCTGCAATCGTTTTCTTTACCGCTTCGAATGCGGTGCTTGCAGGATAGATCAGATCAAAATGCCCCGCCCCGGGCACTGTGACCATGCGTGAACGTGGCAGTCTAAGGCCGGTCAACTGATCAATGGGCACAATCAAATCGTTAATGCCATGCACCATCCAGGTGTTTGGGTGCTGCGCCAGGCGGCGGGGTGATGCCTGCCGATAGCGCCCTGGTACCTCACCAGGCGTGCCGCCCATGAGGTCAATCGTCGCGCGCTCACAACTGCTGGCACCCAGCGCGTACTTCTCCAGGTCAACAATTGCCGCGAGTCCTGTGATCCCCGCGACTTTAAGTGGGGCACTTGAATAGAGTTCGCTGGTACGGGGCAAATCTGTCCGGCTCGCGGCCCAACTGGCGAGGTGTCCACCGGCAGAGTGGCCAACCAGCAGAACGCGATCCCTGTCGATGGTCTTCTCGTTCAGCGTATCGGCAAAGTCAACGGCAGCAGCAACATCCTTGAAAGTGCCCGGCCAACCACCACCGGGGTCACCAATCCGGCGGTATTCAATGGCCCAGACGGCGTACCCGCCGTCAGCCAGCGCAGCACTGACGGGATGGGTATGGGGGCGGGCGAATGCGCTCTGCCAGCAACGCCCATGGATCAGTATGACCAGGGGGGCCGGTAATGAAGTAGCGTGTGCAGGCAGCCACAACTCGCCAAACTGCGCCGGATCGTCGCCATAGGGAATAATGCTGTCCGGTTTGCGAGCAGGCAGGTCCAGTACCTGCTGAAATGTAATGACGTCCATGTTTTCTGCGGAAGCCGGCTGGAGCGCTGTCAACAGTAGCGAGCATAGCAGCCCACAGTGCAGGGTTCTAATCACTTAACTATTCTCATCCTCATCCTCATCATCGCAACGCTTGTAGGTACAATGGGCGAAAGCTGCCACGTGTAGCGGATGTTACGTCAATTAGAGAGGCTCGGCATGGCAAACAGGGAGAGTTGGGATGCACGTTACCAGGCAAAGCCACTGGTGTGGTCGGCAGGCCCCAACACACTGTTTGCTGAACTGGTGGCAACCCTGCCGACAGGGCGTGCGCTGGATCTGGCCTGTGGTGAGGGGCGCAATACGTTACATCTTGCCGCCCAGGGCTGGTCGGCGACAGGTGTTGACTTCTCCGTGGTTGCTATTGAAAAGGCAAAGCAGATTGCAGACCAGCGAGGCCTCACCCTGTCGCTCATCGCGGAAGACGTGATTGACTATGATCCTGGTGAAGCCACTTTTGACCTTGTGGCCATCATTTATCTACATACGTCTTCAGCGGAGCGTGAGATCTGGCTGCCGCGTGCGGTGCGGGCCGTATCCCCGGGCGGCGTGCTGCTCTATATCGGGCATGATCCCCGTAACGTGGCAGAGGGGGTAGGCGGTCCACAGGATCCTGACCTGCTGCCCAATGTGGATACGCTGGCAGGGTATCTGCCCTCGTTCGACATGCTGCGGGCCGAGGTGGTCACGCGTGTTGTGGACGCTGACCCAGGTCATGGTGGTGCGGTTAGTGGCTTGGCGCTTGATACGCTCGTCATGGCGCGCCGCTGATAAATCGCCAGTTCCATTGTAACGGCGACAAGTGGCAGAATTGGTCCATGACTATGCCGGGACAAAAAGGATGAGTGAGCTCTGCTGCTGGAACTGTGGTGCATCACTGGCAGATGTTCCACGCCCCATCAGTCGTCACGCCAATTGTTCGAAGTGCTTTGAGGTGTTGCACTGCTGCCGGCTGTGCCGCTGGTATGCGCCAGGCCGGCCACTTGACTGTGACCATGACCGTGCGGACCCGCCGGTTGAAAAAGAAACCGCCAACTTCTGCGAGTACTTCTCACCCCGCCTGAATGCCTTTAAGCCGGTGCTTGATGAACAAAAGATTGTTGCCAAGGCAAAGCTCGCCGATCTGTTTGGCGCAGGCGACGCTGAGTCAGCGTCGATAGATGAAGTGGACTCGGCTCTGGACAAGGCAAGGTCAAAGCTGAACGACCTCTTCAACGACTGAAGAGAATTCCGCAATTTTTGAGAGTTTTTTATGAGTGTGACAAACCGATTCCTGCCATTGGATGGCAGCATTAACTTCCGGGATTTTGGTGGTTATGAGACTGATGACAGGCGTAAGGTTGCCTGGGGCCGCCTGTTTCGATGTGGCGCCTTGTCCATGCTAACGCCCGAGGCAGAAGCCCGTTTTGCAGAACTGGGCATTACGGTGATCTGTGACCTGCGGCGCGATGACGAGGCAGAAATGAACCCCACGCCAGCGCGCGCACCGTTTGACTGCCGTCTTCATATTCCGATTGCACCGGGTAGTAGTCCCATGCTGCGAGAGAGTTTGGAGCAAGGTGGCTCGCCGGAAGAACACTCAAATTTCATGGTAGAGATCACACGAGAGATTGCGCGCAATCACCATGGCGCCTACAGAACCCTGTTTGAGCAGTTGCTGTCGACGCCGGGCGGGTTTCTCCTGCACTGCTCGGCAGGCAAGGACCGAACCGGCTTTGGCGCCGCGCTGATACTCACCGCGCTGGACGTAGACGAGTCAACGATCATGCAGGACTACCTCCTGACCAACGAGGCGGCGTGCCTGAAGAGCTTTATGAATGAGCGCATGCGTGGCAACTATGGTCCCGCGCTGACGGATGAGAGCATCGCGGCAATTACCGGGGTGCGGCAGGAGTACCTGCAGGCTGCACTCGATGAGGTGGCGAAGAACCACGGCTCGCTGCGGGCCTACCTGGAGGAAATCGGTGTGGATCAGGCCGCGCGCGCAGAATTGAGATCAAAGTTACTGGCATGATGGGTAGCGACTACCTGCTGATGCTGGCACAACCGGTTCGCACCAGGCGTTTCCGGTCGTCTTTCACACTAACCTGGGTAGAGGGAGAAGGATTGTGAAAATTGTATTGATGCTCTTGCTGACGTTGGCATTGCCAGCTTTCGCGACCACCATCGAGCGAGATGTGGTCTACGGCCACAAAGACGGCATGGCACTGGTATATGACGTCTTCAAGCCCGAAAAGCAGAATGGCGCGGCAGTGATTTACATGGTCAGTGGCGGCTGGTTTTCCATATGGCAGTCCCCGGATCAGCGGCTGAACCAACTGGCGCCACTGCTGGACGAAGGCTTTACTGTCGTTGCGGTACATCATGGCAGCGCGCCGCGATTTAAAGTCCCCGAGGCTGTGTCTGATGTTCGTGCGGCTGTGCGCCACATCAAGGAAAATGCGAAATCCTATGGCGTCGATCCGGATCGGCTGGGTGTCTGGGGTGGTAGTGCCGGCGGGCATCTGACGCTGATGCTGGGACTTAACCCTGAAGGCATTCCAGACAGCAGTGGTGAGGGGCGGCGTATGTTGGCGCCATCCTACGCGGTTGATGCAGATGATGATGCCCGGGTTGCTGCCATTGTTGCTTTTTATCCACCGGTCGATATTCGCACCAGGGTAGGGCCGAGTGACAGGTTTCCAGCGCTGGACTTTCCCAAAGAACAGGCTGCTGCTATTTCCCCCATCCTGTTCGTGACGAATGATGACCCGCCAACAAAACTGATTCACGGCGACGCAGATGAACTGGTGCCTCTACGTGACAGCGAGATCATCGATCGCCCGCACCCCGAAGCTGGCGTGAGCCATGAGAGGCTGGTAATTATCGGCGGCGACGATTGCTTTCGTAATCCTGAGCATAGGGCCCAGGCTATGGCAGCCATGGTGGACTGGTTCAAGCGTTACCTGGTCAAGTAGCCGGGGCGTCGTCTGCCTTGTCAAATTCTGGCGAGAGGTAGCGCCAGACGCCGGTGGCCAGCGCACCGTAGGTGAAGAGCAGGGTTGAGACAATCATCGAGGGAATAAGCGCATTCAGCGTGCCAAACGCCTCGATGATATGGCCCAGCACTATCGCGCCAATTGGTGCGCTGCCGAGCATGCCAAGGCTGAACACAGAGAGAATGCGTCCCCGGTATTGGGGTTCTGCTGACTCCTGTACGATGGTGCGTGCCAGGGTGGAGGTGACGCCCATGTTAAGTCCCCAGGCGAAGAGCACCAGCGTCAGCAGCCAGAAAGGTGGGCTAAACCAGAGGACGGCAACAATCGCCACTCGACTCAACTGCATGGCCAGAAATACCCGGCCGGGGCGGGCGAACGGCATCAGTTTCAGCATCAGGAAATTTGAAATGGATGCGCCGCCAAAAAAAATGATCATGATGATCGCAAGCCCCAGTGCATCACCCTCGTAAACCCGTTTGATGATAAATGGCAGTACGGTGGTAAAGGCGCCAGCGTTAAAAATGCTGGAGACAAAGTTGATCAGCAGAGTGTGGAAGATGACCCGGTGTGCATAGGTTGCCTTTAGTCCTTCGGCGACGACTTTCCATGTGGGGACGCCAGCCTCGGGAAACGCCGAGGGTTGTGCTCCGATCTGACGCACGGCAAACGCGCCGGCCAAAAGGCATATGCTCTGGATTGTTAGCACAATACCCAGTCCCACAGTTTCCATCTGTCCGGCCAGGGAGAGGCCAATAATCTGCATCAAGAACGCGATACCGGTGGATGCAGTGACAGCGCGCTGTACCTGCTTACCGGCAACCCGGTTCAGGATCGACTGGGCAGCAGGGTTGGAAAAGGAGGTGATGGTGCTCATGGCCAGGCCAAACAGCATGACGGTCCAGACGTTTAGTAAGTCCGAGGCAACACCCATTGCCAGCAGCAGCGGGATTATCCAGGCGACACCATAGACGCGCATGAGCAGGCTGCGCGGATCACCCCGGTCAGCGCTGGCGCCGCCCCAGAGCATGAGGAAAATGCCGGGAATGCCAATAATGGCCTGGGTGACACCAACCCGGTCGGCGGGTAACAGCAGAATACCAACGAGCATCCAACTGATCAGCAGTTGCTGCATGGAGAAGGCAATGCCGGTGAATGCTGTAGATCCCAGGTAGGATCTAAAGCCGGCATTGCCCCAGAGACTAGTCTCCTGTTCGGGTGCCTGGGTCATTTTTGTTGTTGTTGTGTGTGGTAGCTCGCCGGAGCATACCACGGCAACAACACATTCATCACACCAGTGTAAAACCCTCGTCAATCAGCGGCATGGATCTAACCCTGATACCTGATGCAGCAAAAATAGCATTACCAACTGCCGGGGCGAGGGGCGGCAATCCTGGCTCACCAATACCGGTTGGCGGGTTATCGCTCTGGATAAAGTGCACATCCACTGCCGGCGCCTGTGCAATTCGCATGACCGGGTACTGGTGGAAGTTGGATTGTTCTATGCGGCCATCTTCCATGGTGATTTTCTGGTAAGTCATGGTGGAAAGACCATCGATGACCGCGCCTTGAACCTGGGTAGTGGCGCCGCTCATGTTGATGATGGGGCCAACGTCCACAGCGACGGTCACCTTGTGCACCTTGAGATTGCGCCTGGCATCGACACTCACCTCGGCTACCTCGGCGACGTGCCCGGCGTGACTGAAATAGAACGCCAGTCCCAATCCCCGCCCGGCGGGTAGCGTCTTGCCCCAACCCGCTTTCTCTGCGGCAAGCCGGATGACATCAATAGCGCGCCCGGTATTCAGAGCGCGGACATTGCCTGGCTCCTGCCAGCGGCGTTCACCCATCATTTCGATCAGGAATTCGAGGTGATCCCGCCCAGCCGCGTGTGCCAGTTCGTGAATAAAACTCTGCACGACAAAGGCATGGGTATTGGAACCGGGCGCGCGCCAGGGACCACAGGGCGTGCCGATATCAATCATCGTTTTGGTCCCGCGCGCATTTGGCACATTAATCAGCGGGAACTCGGTGGCGCTGAATCGAGAGCCTGAAACGGGGCGGTTTTCCCGGGTCATGCCAATGTAGTGCTGGTCCCAGGCGACGAGTTTACCTGTCGCGTCGAGTGCGGCTTTTACGTTCTGGAAACCGCCAACACGAAAATAATCGTGGTAGATATCGTCCGTGCGTGACCAGGTCAGCTTGACGGGCACCCCGGCGCGGCGAGATATCTCCACGGCTTCACACACAAACTCGGCCGAGGCGCGGCGGCCAAAACCACCACCCATGCGGGTCTGGTGTACGGTCACCTGGTCTTCGGTGACGTCAAACAGACCCTGCATGATACTGGGGATCCTGGACGGAAACTGGGACGGCACCCAGGTCTCGATACTGTCTGGCGCGCCACCGGTCCCCTTTTTGTAGTGCGCGGTCGCGTTCATTGGTTCCATGCACAGGTGGGCAACAAACGGGTAAGTGTAGTAAGACTCAACGACCTTGTTGGATGTATCGGCAAATGCTGCGCCCACGTCACCCGACTCGGCGACCACTTCTGCGCCAGCTTGTTTGGCCAGTGATTCGCCCTGCGCCAGCAGGCCGGTCCAGCTATCAATGGAGGCAGGTCCGTAGTCCCATTCGACTTTCAGTTTGTCTTTGGCGCTGAACACTGACCAGGTGTCAGTGCCGACAATTGCAACACCGGAAAAGAGTTCCTGCACCTTGCCATTGCCCTTGATGATAAAGGCGTCAACCACGCCGTCCATCTTCCGGATTTCCGCCTCGTTGAAACGCAGCGCAACGCCGCCGATTTTTGGGCATTTGTGGTACGCGGCAAACAGCATGTCCGGGACAACCTGGTCGATGCCGAATTCCGCCCGACCCGTGGCAATCACGAGGTTGTCCACGCCAGAAACAGAGGTACCGATAATGGTGTAGTCCTCGGCATCCTTGAAGGTCAGGCTGTCCGGGTCTGGTACTGGCTGGCGCACGGCAAGCGCAGCCAATTGGCCAAAAGTCAGGGCCTGGCCCGAGGTGTGGACAACCCGGCTTTCCTTCGCGATGAGTTCGTCTCTTGGTACTTCCAGTGATTCAGACGCGGCGCCAATCAGCATTTCCCGCGCGGTAGCGCCCATCTCCCGCATCAGATTGAAATTTCGTGGAATGGAAGTTGACCCACCGGCACCCTGACCGCCAAAACGTTCGGCGTCGATAGGCGACTGCAGTACTACCACGTCTTCCCATTTAGCCCCCATTTCCTCGGCGATAATCATTGGTAATGCGGTCCTGATGCCCTGGCCCATTTCCGGGGTGGCGGAATAAATGGTGATGGTGCCGTC
>CAYGNA010000132.1:0-9356 GCA_964351065.1 uncultured Pseudomonadales bacterium | reverse complement strand
GCCTTATCACCACCCGTTTAACGTTGCCCAGCGCATGGTTCAACTGGACCATATGACGGGCGGCCGCGCCATCTTTGGCTCGGGTCCAGGCGCCCTGCCCTCGGATGCCTATACCCTCGGAATAGATCCCATGGTGCAACGCGACCGACAGGATGAAGCCATTGGTGTTATCAAACGCCTGCTGGCCGGCGAAGAACGTTTCAGCCACGAATGTGAGTGGTTTACCCTTAAAGACGCAAAACTCCAACTGTTGCCCCTGCAGGAACAAATGCCGTTTGCGGTTGCGTCCATGATCAGTCCCTCCGGTATGACGCTGGCCGGCAAACACGGTACCGGTGTCCTGTCGATCGGCTCAACGTCAACGGCGGGCCTTGCCGCCCTGCCAACCCAGTGGAGTTTTGCCGAAGAAGCCGCCGCCAAGTATGGCCAGGTTGTCGACCGGCGTAACTGGCGCGTGGTGATGAACTGGCACATCGCTGAAACCAAAGCCGAGGCAATCGAGCAATCCAAACATGGCCTGCGCCACTGGCACAATGAATACACCGTGGGCACCCTGATGCGTCCCGGTGCGGAGAAATACGCCACAGCTGACGATGCCATAGAGGCCATGGCCGCTGGTGAGAATTCAGCACTGATTATTGGTACCCCTGATGACCTGATTGCCGCCATTCGCAACATGATCGACATTACGGGTGGTTTTGGCTGCGTGATTGGTTTTGTTCACGACTGGTGCTCGCCCGAAAATAACATGAAGAGCTGGGATCTAGTGGCACGCTACGTGATGCCTGAGATCAATGGTATGCTGGATGCCTATCGCGAATCCCAGCAATACGTGATTGAGCACCGCGAGGTATTTGAGCGTGCGGGTCAGGCTGTGATGTCAAAAATCATGGAGAACGAACGGGCTGCAAAGGCAATGAAAGAGACCATGACAAACAGCAGTGCGATTCAGAGCCACAACGCACCGGATCTTCGTAACAAGAGCTAGACCATTTTCTATCAGCCTGGCAATAAAACCTCTACAGCAGCGCGGCTTGCCCGCGCTGTTTGATGGGTCTCCTGCTGAGAGTAATGCTGAATAGCGCAAACATGCCCGCTAGCATCAGCCACACTACCGGTGGCGATGGTACCGACGTCGCGGCCGAGCCACTCGTACTCACGAACACGGGCTCCGAGCGAAATGATCGCGTTGCGCCAGGGTCCAGCGCAGATATATTGAAATAGATCTGACGAAATCCAGGATCAATGTCGGTAGGATAGCCGAGACTGTCCGCCGCACCACTGAAAACCGTGTGTGGCGTAACGGTTGCCGATCCTCCACCTGTACTACTCACGTTGTCAGCATAGATATTCGCTGTGGCCGAAGCGCTGTCATATTCCCCCGTGGCTGTGGATCCGGTTGAGCCTGTACCACCCGTACTTCCTGTACCACCCGTGCTACCTGTACCGCCTGTACCGCCAACGCCTCCAATACCAACACCGCCGACGCCGATACCGCCGGGGCCAGTACCACCAGCACCGCCTGTGCCACCTGTACCTCCCGTGCCGCCGGCAGGTGCGGGGTTATCGGCGGCGAAAGACGTATTCAAGACATAGTCAACATCAAAAATGACGGTCAGCGATCGAGCGATACTATCCGTATTGGTGACACTGAAAGTCCAGTTGCCGTTACTCAGAAGACCGTAGCTACCGCCATTGTTGGCGGTGCCGCTGACCAATGACAGAATATGCATCGAATCACCAAACGTAAGGCTGCTGGGCTCGACTGCGGATAACGTGGCATTCGCCTCGGCTGATCCGGAAGCGTCACCGCTAAAACTGGTCGTCTCAGTTGATGTAAAACTGAGAGACATATCGAGACCGCTGAGATCTGACACGTTGAGACCATTGAGCGTTGCCCCAGACAGGGTGACAACAACATCGGCCTTGGCCATAGAGACAACCCCTGCAGATGCAGCGGGGCTTGCCAGTAGCACAAACAACCCAAGTACTGCAGGCAAAGTGCGTCGCGCCCTATTCGTTATCATCTGATGCAGCATATTGTTTCTCCTATACTGGGTCGAGGTAACCTGTCTGAACACTGACATCGCCTGTGTTACGAAGGAAAAACCGCGTAGTTCATGTGTCTATACAAATCTTATCGGAGTATGGCGAACCTGTGAACAGGGGAACAGCTTTGATTGAAACATTTTGCCTTCCCGGTGTTAAAGCGTAATCACTGTCACTGACGGTGCATTCAGCGCCGGATCATCGTGGAACCCACGTAGGAGCAGAACGTATTGACCGGCAATACCCAGTCCCAGTTCAGCAGCAACCTGGCGCGCCAGATCATTCGGGTCGGCCGCCTCAGCATTATCAACCAGCAACGGTATCAGACCCCAGAGCAGCGCCATGCGCTGGTAGACTCGGGGCTCAGTAG
Source organism: uncultured Pseudomonadales bacterium (assembly GCA_964351065.1). Lineage (GTDB taxonomy): Bacteria > Pseudomonadota > Gammaproteobacteria > Pseudomonadales > Azotimanducaceae > JANQJA01. The sequence goes on along the minus strand of CAYGNA010000132.1, from coordinate 6,937 downwards.
TGATGCCGATCACTGGCGCTGCGGGCCGGGCAGTACTCACTGTCGCGGCGCTGATCCCGCTTCTTGAAATAACAATCACTCCCCGCGCCATCAGGTCGCGGGAGATATGTGCGGTTGCATTCGCCATGACATTCCAAACCGGCACCGGAGGCGCCAGGTCACCTCGCGCCACGCCGTAACGCCCACGACTCCAGAGATGCGCCTCGGTCTGTTTGGCGACCCGGTCCATGATGCTGACAGCCTCAACCGGAAAGGCACCCACCGCCGTTTCACCCGACAACATCACCGCGTCTGTCCCCATCATTACTGCATGGGATACGTCTGTCACTTCGGCACGTGTCGGCCGTGAATGGGTGATCATCGATTCCAGCATCTGGGTCGCAACAATCACCGGTTTGCCGTGATCGCGCGCCAGTTCAATCAGTTCGTCCTGCGCGACAGGCACTTCCTCTGGCGGTAACTCAACACCAAGGTCGCCCCTGGCAACCATAATGCCATCACTGGCTGCCAGAATTGCATCCGCGTTTTCAAGCGCCTCGGGTTTCTCAATCTTGGCAATAATCTGCGGCTGTGATGCCTCTTCTTTCAGAAGCAGTCGCAGGCTTTCGATATCCGCAGCAGTCCGTACAAAAGAAAGCGCGATATAGTCCACACCGAGTGCCGCGGCAAAAGCTGCGTCCTCAATATCCTTGGGTGTCAGGGACGGCGCTGAGACCTGCACACCTGGCAGGTTGATACCTTTGTGATTGCCAAGTACACCACCATGCACCACAAGACAGGCGATTTCGGTATCCTGAACAGCAAGCACTCGCAGGGTGAGCAGGCCGTCAGCGAGCAGGATGTCATCACCAGGGGCTACGTCACTCGCGAGTGCTTCGTACTGGGACGGAATCAGCTGCGCAGTACCTGTCACGTCGCGCGTGGTGACAATAACCTCGGTACCTTCCAGCAGCGTTACATTGCCGCCCTCAAACCTGCCTGTCCTGATTTTGGGTCCACACAGATCCGCCATGACCGCAACTGGCAACAGCAACTCGCCTGCCGCCTTGCGAATGTACTCATAGGCAATACGATGTCCGGCATGATCGCCATGTGACATGTTGAGGCGGAAGACGTTAACGCCTGCCTCTATCAGACGCGTACACATTTCACTGGACGCAGAAGCCGGGCCAATAGTTGCGACAATTTTGGTGCGGCGATTCTTCAGGAGATCAAACCGGGTAACAATTGTCATGTCGCGCACTTCTTAAGTGGTTGGGGCAAATATACCAGCCACCACACATTTATCCACTGTGCCATTAGACGCTTGCCGGTGGTAATGTAAGCAGCAAGTCACTTGTCTCGGAGATTTCTGATGGCGGAACTGAGCATACCCAGAGCACATTCCAACGAATGGTACGACAATCTTGCGGCAGTGCAACCTGGATACTTTTACCCATGGCGTTCTACTGTCGGTTCACGAAATGGCGAGGATGCATTCATTGAGCTTGTCATGGAGCACCTGACGCCTGAAACCCGGGTGCTCGAGATTGGCTGCGGGCATGGCGACCTGGCACTCCGGCTGGCGCCCCACTGCAAGACAATCACGGCCTATGACAGAGTGGCCAGCTACATTGACCTGGCACAACAGAACATGGCCAGCGCTGGCGTTACCAACATCGATTATCTCTGTCATGACATGCTCGACATCTCTCTGGAAGCTCCCCTGCTGCCGGTTGCCGAGAACAGTGTCGATATCATCATTGGCCGGCGCGCACCGCTGCACTGGATAGAGGATGCACGCAGGGTGTGTCGGCCCGGGGGGCTACTCATTGAACTGAATCCAATGGAGGAGCCAATTCCAGCATGGTCCAGCAAACTGCCGCACAAGATGCACTATGAAAATTCGGGACGACACACCGGCACGGGTTCCATTCACCAGTCGGTAGAAAACCGGCTGCATCAGGCGGGTCTTCGACTACATAGCGGCTGGGGTTTTGATGTCCCCGAGATGTTCGATGACCCAAAAGAGCTCTACAAGATGCTGGCATGGGGACTCCCCGCTGAGGAAATACCCACCTATGAGGATCTTGAGGTCAGACTGGCGGGTGTGTTCGAACGTTACGCCGGGCCGCACGGTATCGAACTCAGACACTGCAGATTCCTGTGGCAGGCAATTGTCGAATAAGGCGACTTTTCCAACGCTAATTCATTCTTTCCTGGCGGCAAGCGCCTATAATCGGCGGCTTTAACCGGGAAATACCACCTTGCTGTATTCGCTTGGTCAACACCTCGCCGACGTTTTCGGGCCTTTTCGACTGCTTACCTCCTATATCTTCCTGGCAGGGCTTGGCACTGCCCTCGGCGCAGTATTAACGTGGTGGCTTTTGCCCAGACTCTGGCGTCTGCTGCCGACTGATAGAGGGCGCAGTTTTGCAGTCGATGCCGATAAGAGTATTGGCAAACCCGTCAGTGCAGGTGTGTTGTTTATCCCGCTGTTTGTTGTCATCAGTCTGATGGTTGTGCCGTTTGAGTGGATGTTTTTCCAGATCCTGCTGTGTGTGCTTGCTGCGATGGCCGTTGGGTACATGGACGATCGTGCCATCGGCGGCTGGAGTGAATACAAGCTCGGCGCCGTCGATCTGGGCATTGCCGTCATGGCATCCATTGCACTTTGCCAACTACAGCCATACACCATCTGGCTGCCGCTGTTTAAGGACCCAATTATTGTCAGCCCGCTGTTATTTATCCTGGGTGCGACGCCGCTTATCTGGGTCTCAATTAACGCCACCAACTGCACCGACGGCGTTGATGGCCTGTCAGCCAGCCTGTCCGGCATGGGCATCCTGTTCCTCGGCGGTATCCTCTACGTCATTGTCGGCCACGCTGACATCTCCAATTATCTGCTTGTGCCGCATTACAAACAGGGCGCGGACTGGGCCATCATGGCGTTTGTCCTGGTGGGCTGTCTCGCTGGCTATCTCTGGCACAACAGTTACCCTTCAGCGGTGCTGATGGGTGATTCCGGGTCTCGTCCTATTGGTTTGATGTTGGGTGTACTGGTGCTGGCCTGTGGCAATCCTTTTCTCATCCTCGTTGTTGCTTTTGTTGTACTGGTGAACGGCGCCACCGGGATGATCAAGGTCGCCCTGTTGCGATTTTTCAAGATCGGCATCTTCGGACAGATTCGCTATCCACTGCACGATCATGTCAGGCACAACATGGGCTGGTCGAACACGCAGGTTCTGGTTCGCTTCATGCTACTGCAGGCAGTGGGTACACCTATCTTGCTGGTGCTGCTGCTCAAGGTCCGATGACCGGCGGGGTAGCAACCTGGTACCGCCTGGGGGATTGCCCCCTGCTGATGCAGTGCTTTTTCATGACCATGTACCGGAGCCTGCACGAGCTACCCTTTATCCAGAAACCAGCAGTAACGGCACAATGGTAGTTTCCCAACTGCGAGAAGCCCTGACACTCATAGGTATCGAATCCAGTAGCGTTTGCCTGCACACATCAATACGGGCATTTTCGCCGCGAATTTCACCACGGGATCTGATTGATACCCTTCTCAGCACGGGCACAACCCTGCTGGCGCCCGCGTTTACCTACGATTATGAGACTGCACCGCCCGCTGGCGACAGACCCGGCCAGAACGGGATGTCTTACGTTCACCTGAACAGCGAAGCGCAAACCAGAGGGATCTTCAGCCCGGCGGAAAACAGTCTATCGGTCGAGGATATGGGCGCGCTACCGCAGGCGTTGCTCGAGACGCCGGGTCGGGCACGCGGCAATCATCCGCTGAATTCTTTTGTCAGTGTGGGTCCATCAGCGCAGGATCTGGTGAGCGGGCAATCCCCCCTTGATGTGTATGCGCCCTTTGCCCAACTTATCAAGGCAAATGGGAAGATCCTGCTGATTGGCACTGATACAACGTCCTTGACGCTGGTGCATTACGCTGAAATGTTAAGTGGCAGGCAATTATTCGTGCGCTGGGCACGGGACTCAAATGGCAAAGTGATTCGAACACGGGTTGGCAGTTGTTCTGCTGGATTTGGCAAGCTAATGCCGATTTTGATGGCTAATTCACGGACCATCACATGGCAAGGCGCACGACTCATCGCTGCGGACGTGGTGAAACTTGTAGCTGCGCTACAGCGGGCAATCGAAGCCAATCCAGGCATTACCAGTTGCGGGCGCGACAATTGCCTGCGCTGCACTCATGCCTTAAAGGGTGGACCTCAGTCGTAACGGGCCGCAGGGTTTAGCCTGCTGGTCAGTACATGGTCTTCCCAACGACCATCGATTTTGAGGAACTTTTCTGCCCTGCCCTCCACCTTGAACCCAAGACGGGCAAGCAATCGACCACTGCGCTCGTTGTGTGGCAGGTAGTTGGCCATAATCCGGTTTAGACCAACTTCTTCAAACAGGTAATGATTAGTGGCGCCAAGGGCTTCGAACATGATGCCTTTACCCTGATGGCGCTCAGCCATGGCATACCCCAAATGGCAGGCCTGAAAAGTACCGCGCACAATGTTGGTGTAGTTACAGACACCAAACACTTCCTGTTCCAGCGGATCCAGCAGCACAAAACAAACGCTGTGCCCTTCCCGAAACTCATTGATAGTGTAGCGAAGCTGAATCTGCCAGAAGGGTTCAGTAAAAAACTCGGGTGGTCGCCGCGGCTCCCATGGCTTCAGGAAATCACGATTCTCCAGGCGAAACCTGACCATAATGTCAGCGCGAAGCGGTTCCAGTAATTTGATACAGAGTCGATCAGTGCGAAGTTCTGGCAGCGATCTTGGTCTAAACACGCACCTTGCCCTCGTCAGCTTCGCTACTGCCATTCGCATTAGCATTACAACTACCAGCTTCGAGAGGACCAGTTGCCAGGTTCTGTACAGCACCTTGTTTCAGGTAAAGCCGGCAACCTGCTGAGTTGAATTGCAAAGACTCCCCGGGTGGGACGCGAAACCAGTCATGGACTGCGATTGTCTCGCCCCAGATATCCGCCTGACCAGATAAAACAAACCCCTCAGCGCCACCGTCAGCTGGAATTTCCACACTGCCTGCCGGCACATCGATGATAGCCGTACTTTCACTACCATGTTGGTCGAGCAGCATCAGGTGGTAACCCTCACCTCGCACTGCTGCCAAATTTTCAACGCAAATAGCCTTGTGAGCCCCACCCGAATACTGCCTGAGTTTGACAAAGAGCAGGCATCCGTCGACAGAGTAAGGGGCATGGCTAAAGCCCTCGGGGTTCAACAGCCATGTGCCAGCGGGCCAGTCACCGGCTTCGTCACTGAACACACCCTCGAGCACCAGAATTTCTTCGCCGTCAGGGTGCTCGTGACGGGGAAACTCAGAGCCGGGCTGGTAGCGCACGAGAGACGTAACCTGACCTGATTCGACCGGACCAACCAGGTGAAATCGCTTGCGTAACACCTGCTTTGAGGGGCTTGCCTGCCATGCTATCTCAGCCTGATGCTCCACCACACGTTGCCCGGGATTGCTATTGATCATGTTTTTAAACGTCCGAATCCACTGTTTCCTGCCCAGAACAATACCCAGAACACTATGGTCCGGGCAGAAAAGGTTATTAAATCTGTTTGGTTGGAAAACAGGAGGTTAGCAGGAAATGGCTACCCCGGTCTCTGGTAGCGGGCAAAAACTCACCTGCCAGCGCGACAAACTATGCCTATCCTAAATACCAAAGATGTCATCCATAAGGAGTTCATCTGCCGCGGCAGAAAAAGACTCGAAGGTGACATCTTCGCCAAGATCAAGACCATGGTTCATACACATTTTCAGCAAAGCAAAACGTCCACTTGACGCTTGCAGGATGACTCCATTGGGTGCATCCGCAGAACACAGGTACAGAACCGCAGGGCTGACCAAAGATGGACTACCTCGCACTGCGCCGCTCGGAAGTCCTTCGGTCATGCGGGTGCTGGCTCCTGGCGCCAGGCAGTTGATCCTGATTCCCTTTTTTGCACCCTCAAGCTTAAGTACGTTCATGAGACCAATAAGCCCCATTTTTGCCGCGGCATAGTTTGACTGGCCAAAATTACCAAATATTCCGGACCCGGAACTGGTGAAGACAACTCGACCATATTGTTGTTGTGCCATGACCTGCCAAGCAGCATTGGTCGTGTAGACCGCCCCCATCAGGTGTACATCAAGCACCGCACGGAAATTATCCATGGTTACGTTGGCAAAAGTCTTGTCACGCAAGATACCTGCATTGTTAACCAGTACGTCAACCCTGCCAAACTCGCGCATCGCATCGGCAATGATGCTCTGCGCGCCTTTTTCTTCGGCGACCGACGCGGTATTGGCAATTGCAGTACCACCTGCCGTGACTATCTCGTCAACCACAGCCTGTGCTGTGTTACCTGAACCCGTGCCATCAACTGCACCACCCAGATCATTGACCACCACCTTCGCGCCACGCCGGGCGAACTCCATGGCGTGTGACCGACCCAGTCCACGACCCGCGCCTGTGACAACAACCACCTTACCCTCAAATTCTGTAGCTAACACGGCTCCCTCCGCTGCTATCTTGTTATTCTTGTTTCGACAGACTAGCCCTTATTCCGACAGCAGACAATTACCTCACAATCAGGTCACATCCGTTTCGCTTGTCGGTCACCAGACGCAGCAGTATGCGATACGGCACATCGAATCGCGTATCAACAAACTCGCCAGCATTGCGGAAGCCAAAGTGCTCATAAAGCGTGAGGGCACGCTCGTTAAACTCTGCGACGGTCAGACGGAAACGTTCTACATCCGGCATCCCGGCTGCATACGCGAGGATGGCACTAAAAAAGCTGGCTCCCAATCCCTGACCAGTGAGTTCCGGCTTCATGCCGAGACCGATGTCCAGTCCTGGCAGCCTGTAGTCACCACCCGGCACCTGTCCGTCGAGGCCAAATCAACAAAACCCAAGAAAGTTACA
>CAYGNA010000131.1:0-9364 GCA_964351065.1 uncultured Pseudomonadales bacterium | reverse complement strand
TCTCGCGTGCTTGCAGAAAACCTGGTACGGCGCTGTGATCCCGGATTGCTGACGGCGAGCCTCGAGCAAATCATCGAGTTTCGGCAGGATCTTGATTTCCCGTGGTATCCAGCGCGTGTTGTTTGTCATGACATCCTTGGGCAAACGGCCCTGGTTGACCTTGCCGGCTTGCGTGATGCCATTGCCGCCAAGGGTGGCGACCCTTCACTGGTCAACCCGGTGGTGCCGACACAGCTGATTGTGGACCATTCGCTGGCAGTTGAGCATGCGGGTTTTGAAGCAGATGCGTTCGAGAAAAACCGGGCGATAGAGGACAGGCGCAACGAGGATCGCTTTCACTTTATTAACTGGTGCAAGACCGCTTTTGAGAACGTCGACGTGATTCCGCCTGGTAATGGCATCATGCACCAGATCAATCTTGAGAAAATGTCGCCGGTTGTTCATGCGCGTGACGGGGTTGCCTATCCCGATACCCTGGTTGGTACTGACAGCCATACGCCACATGTCGATGCGCTCGGCGTCATTGCCATTGGTGTTGGTGGGCTTGAAGCCGAGAGTGTCATGCTGGGCCGTGCTTCCTATATGCGCCTGCCTGACATTATTGGTGTGGAGCTGACTGGCAAGCGCCAGGAGGGCATCACCGCGACAGATATTGTGCTGGCGATTACCGAATTCCTGCGGGAGCAGAAAGTAGTATCGAGCTACCTTGAGTTTTATGGCGAGGGTGCCAGCGACCTGACGCTGGGTGACCGGGCAACCATTTCCAACATGACACCCGAGTTTGGTGCAACCGCGGCCATGTTCTACATCGATGACAAGACCATTGATTATTTGCGGCTGACCGGTCGCGATGATGAACAGGTCAGGCTCGTGGAGCTATATGCCAAAGAAACGGGGCTGTGGGCTGACAGTCTTGCCAATGCGCACTATCCGCGCCGCCTGACGTTTGATCTCTCGTCTGTCGTACGGAATGTGGCTGGGCCCTCCAACCCCCACGCGCGCGTGGCGACAACGGACCTTGCGGTGCGCGGGATCTCCGGTGAGGTGGAGAATGTGCCGGGTCAGATGCCCGATGGTGCCGTGATCATCGCAGCAATTACGAGCTGCACCAATACAAGTAATCCGCGCAATGTTATTGCAGCGGGTCTAATCGCACGCAATGCGAACAGGCTCGGCCTCACGCGCAAGCCCTGGGTCAAGACCTCTCTCGCGCCCGGTTCCAAGGCTGTCCAGCTTTACCTGGAGGAAGCGAATCTTCTGTCTGAACTTGAGCAGCTTGGGTTTGGCATCGTCGCGTTCGCCTGTACAACCTGCAACGGCATGAGTGGTGCCCTGGATCCGGTGATTCAGAAAGAAGTGATCGACCGGGACCTTTACGCCACCGCGGTGTTGTCAGGCAATCGTAACTTCGATGGTCGAATTCACCCCTATGCCAAGCAGGCTTTCCTGGCGTCTCCGCCGCTGGTTGTGGCGTATGCGATTGCAGGCACAGTCCGGTTTGACATCGAGCGGGATGTGCTTGGCATTGATGCCGATGGCAATCCGATAACACTGAAAGACATTTGGCCAAGTGATGCAGAAATTGATGCCGTTGTAACAGCTTCTGTGAAACCTGAGCAGTTTCGACAGGTCTACGATCCGATGTTTATCACGGTCAAGGATACGACGGACATGCCGGATCCACTCTACGACTGGCGGCCCCAGAGTACCTATATACGTCGTCCGCCTTACTGGGAAGGTGCGCTCGCAGGTGAGAGAACACTGCGTGGCATGCGACCGCTTGCTGTCCTGGGTGACAACATCACAACCGACCATCTTTCGCCATCGAATGCGATTATGGCCTCCAGTGCTGCAGGTGAGTATCTGACCAAGATGGGATTGCCCGAGGAGGACTTCAATTCTTATGCAACACACCGGGGTGATCACCTGACGGCCCAGCGTGCAACTTTTGCCAATCCCCGCCTGCGTAATGAAATGGCGATTGTTGATGACAAGGTGAAAGAGGGTTCGCTGACACGGATTGAACCCGAAGGGGAAGTCACACGGATGTGGGAAGCGATTGAGACCTACATGGCGCGCAAGCAGCCACTCATCATTGTGGCCGGGGCAGATTACGGCCAGGGTTCGTCGCGTGACTGGGCGGCCAAGGGAGTTCGACTTGCCGGCGTGGAAGCCATTGTGGCCGAGGGATTTGAGCGAATTCACCGAACCAACCTGATTGGTATGGGCGTGTTGCCGCTCGAGTTCAAACCGGGCGACACACGTCAGACTTATGCCATCGACGGTACTGAGACGTTTGACGTTGAGGGTGAGCCAAGCCCGCGAGCTGAACTGACGCTGATTATTCGGCGGAAAAATGGTGATACGGTGAAGGTCCCGGTGACCTGTCGCCTGGATACTGCTGAAGAGGTTTCGATTTATGCTGCCGGTGGTGTTCTGCAGCGCTTTGCACAGGACTTTCTAGAGGCGACACGCTAATGGCACACGCACCTCAGATTCGTATTCCTGCCACTTACATCCGTGGTGGCACCAGCAAAGGTGTATTCTTTCGGCTGGCAGATTTACCCGCGTCAGCCCAGGTGCCGGGCGCGGCGCGTGATGCGCTTCTGCTACGGGTGATTGGCAGCCCGGACCCATATGGCAAACAAACCGACGGTATGGGAGCGGCGACTTCCAGTACAAGCAAAACTGTCATTCTGTCGCCGAGCAGTAAAGCCGATCACGATGTTGACTACCTGTTTGGGCAGGTTTCCATTGATGAGCCTTTTGTCGACTGGTCTGGTAATTGTGGCAATCTTTCTGCTGCGGTTGGTCCGTTTGCGATTCTGAGTGGCATGGTTGATTCTGCACGGGTCCCTGCTAACGGTGTCGCCACGGTGCGCATCTGGCAGGCGAATATCGGTAAAACAATCCTGGGTCATGTGCCCATGACCGATGGTATCCCCCAGGAGACGGGCGACTTTGAACTTGATGGCGTGACTTTTCCTGCCGCGGAAGTACAGCTCGACTTTATGGACCCCGCCGACGATGCGGGCGGTTCGATGTTCCCCACGGGAAACCTGGTGGATGATCTGGAAGTGCCTGGTGTTGGTACCTTTCGCGCGACCATGATCAATGCAGGGATTCCGACTATATTTGTCAATGCAGCGGATATTGGCTTTAAGGGCACTGAGCTGCAGGACGATATCAACGGTGATGCGAAGCTGCTCTCTATGTTCGAGACAATTCGAGCATACGGCGCTGTCAGGATGGGGTTGATCACCGGTATTGCTGAGGCCGCTTCCCGTCAGCACACACCCAAAGTGGCTTTTGTGGCGCCGCCGGCTGACTACATCGCGTCAAGTGGCAAGCCCGTTGCTGCAGGCGAAATCGACCTGTTGGTACGTGCGCTGTCGATGGGCAAACTCCATCATGCGATGATGGGTACTGCGGCGGTTGCTATTGGTACCGCTGCAGCCATTCCCGGTACGTTGGTTAACCTGGCAGCAGGTGGTGGTGATCGCAATGCTGTGCGTTTTGGGCATCCCTCCGGCACGCTCAGGGTAGGTGCTGAAGCCGCAGAATCCGGCGGCGACTGGATCGTGACCAAAGTCAGTATGAGTCGCAGTGCCCGGATTCTGATGGAAGGCTGGGTGCGGGTGCCGGGAGACGCTGTTTAGGTTTCTCCGCTTCGGTCGAAACGACGGTAACGGCACGGCCGAATCGCCAGCCCGCATTACTTTGTTACCCGTCATCCCCACTTCGGGCAAAACGACGTAACAGCACCGTCCAATCGCCAGCCTGCATCCACCTACGCGGTTAACTCGAAACCTTCATAACCATTAGCGGCAATCTCGTCACACTTGTTGCGGTAGACACCCACCCCCGCAACATAAGGCATAAATATGCGGGGTTTACCGGGGATGTTCGCCCCCAGATACCAGGAGTTGCATGAAGGTGCAGTAAGCATGGTGCCATTCGCGACCTGATTGACGTGCTCAATCCAACTGTTCTCAGCCGCTTCGGTTGGTTCAATGGCGCGTACCTGGTGCGCATCAAGGTGTGCGATACAGTCTGCGATCCAGTCCACATGCTGTTCGATGGACACCATCATGTTGCTAAGTACTGATGGGCTGCCGGGACCGGTAATGCTGAACAGATTGGGGAACCCGTGCATCTGCAATCCAAGGTAAGTACGTGGACCCGCCTCCCAGTGGTCGTCCAGGCGCTTGCCTTCCCGACCGCGGATATCTATACGAAGTAGTGCACCGGTCATGGCGTCAAAGCCGGTGGCGTAAACAAGTGCGTCAAACTCGAAATGGCCCTGTTTTGTCTGAATGCCGGTTTCCGTAATCTCTTCTATGCCACCACGCCGAAGGTCAACCAGCGTGACATTGTCGCGGTTGAAGGTCTCATAGTAATTGGTATCTATGACCGGGCGTTTGCAGCCGAGGGGATAACCGCGCGGCAGAAGTCCCTCGGCGGTTTCCGGATCCTTTACAATCTTTGTAACCTGCTGGCGATACATCTCACAGGCCAGTTCATTGGCGTCCATGTTAAGGCCAATGTCCGCATAGCGGCGAATCGCGGCAAACCCTTCTTTTTCCAGCGCCTCCTGGCGTTCTTCTTCAGTTGTTTGCAGGATCGACTCCTCCGGCATCTTCAGGTCAGCCCCACCAAAACCAAAGCCATAGCCAATAATGCCAGCCTGGGACTGACGCTCAGTCTCACGGATCTCATCGTAGTGAGATTTTGCATCCGCAAGAAATTCCCGGGTCAGGGGCCGGTTGTTGGCAGGCATGGTGTAGTTGGGCGTGCGCTGGAACACGGTCAGGTGTTTTGCCGTTTCTGCAATCACGGGTATGGCCTGGATACCTGATGAACCCGTGCCAAGAATACCCACTGTGATTTCACTGAAGTCGACACCCTCATGCGGCCATTGGCCCGTGTGGTAAATCGCACCCTGGAAATTTTCTGCGCCTTTGATATCAGGCGTATTGGTGACCGAAAGGCAACCGGTGGCCATGATGCAGTAGCGGGCATCAAATACCTCACCAGATTCGGTGGTGATCAGCCATCTTTTCTGCTCGTCATCATAGTGTGCGGCTGCAACCCGGGTGTTGAATTTGATGTCAGTGCGCAGATCGAATCTGTCTGCAACGTGATTGGCGTACTTCAGAATTTCTGGCTGGGCTGCCATGACTTCGGTCCAGTCCCACTCCTGCTGCAGTTCGGGCGAAAAGCTGTAGGAGTACTCCATGCTGGGCACATCACAGCGTGCGCCAGGGTAGCGGTTCCAGTACCAGGTGCCACCAACATCGTCGCCAGCTTCTACCACCTGGACGTTTAGTCCAAGCTGGCGGAGGCGATGCAGCATGTACATACCCGCGAAGCCTGCGCCGACAACCATTACATCGAGTTTCACCGGGTTGGCAGATTGAGTCATGGATTTTCCCTCTTGTTTTGGTTCAATTGGTTCTGGTAGCTGGTAATTCTGTTCGCTGATAGTTCTGTTAGTTGATAGTTCTGTTAGTTGATAGTTCTGGTAACGCAGTGTGCCAAGAAAATGCGCTGAGCTAAAGGTACCCTTTGCGCCGCCCTCGCAGTAGCCCGGCAATTAGCCAGGGCACCAGCATAAGCAGGGCTGCCAGGCTTAGCAGATCCGCCGTCTGCTGCAGTATCGGGCGCTTGAACGCAATTGGCTGGTAGGCCGCAAAGGCCTCGAGTCTGCCACGATCTGTCGCCAAAAAGCGATCGGCAGCCTTGCAACTGTTGGTTGCTGGAAAAATGAAACACTCCGGTCGGTAAAAATTGAAGTCACCCTCCGTGGTTGCATAAATACTGCCAGGAAACACATTGTTGTACCGAAACTGCTCCAGCCGGTAGCCGAAGAGGGGCTCGTTACAGGTCAGTTGCGAGCCGCCACCCGCCAGCGCATCACCCGCGCCAGGTAGCCACACCTGCACCCCATCTTGCATTGAGTCCATCACGCGAGTGACAGCGGGTACGGTGTTGTTTGATTTCGCCGCGTAGTAAGCACTTACCATATCGAAGGGTCGATAAGGCCTGGCGCTCTCTGGGGGTGTTGGAGAGACGATACTCCCGGCAATGACGCCTGCAATCGCCAGTTGGGCAACCAGGCTTTGCCAGCGTGACGGCAGCTTTTGCAGGGTCATTTGCAGGTACATTGCCGCGAGAACAATTAATGGCAGCATATAGACCAGATACCATCTGAACAGCGAGGTTGTGGTGCGAAAATAGGGCAGGCTCTTTAAGAGGTCTGTCAGTGGTGGCCACCATGTGTTGAAAACAACAGGCAGTGTTAGCAGCACAGTTAATATCGCTAGACGAAATCCCGGACGCACCATGGACAACCTCTGGATATGTAGGGCGAGACCCACAAGAATGATGACAAGTGGCACCAGGCCAATGCCATAGTTGAGTTCGGTACTCGAAACCAAAAATGAGTTGTTGGTAATGAGTGCGGTTGCTGCGTTTTCATCCAAGGGCAAAAAGAGCCCCCGCGCGGCCAGATAGGCTGAGGCCAGAGGTCCATTGGCCCCGGGCAGCAGGTAAAAATCGCGCGGGAACTGCTCATTAAAATAAAGCGCGGCCACCAGTTTGTTCAGCGAAAGCATCAGGCCAACCAAACCGGCAAAACCTGTACGGAGCCAGACATCGCGCTCCGCCCTGGTGATCAGCAACATAATGGCGATGGCTGTCAGGTACGGGACGATCACCACGGTTGCACCGGCATGAATAAAGTAGGCAAAAACCAGGCTGGCAAGTAGCGTAAACAGCCAACGACCGCGACCGGCGAGCAACAGGAAAAGCAGGAGCGGCAGTAGCATGAAGGTGTGAAAGCTTAGGTGCCCGGTCAGCATGCGGGACAAGTACAGGCCGTTCAGCATAAAGGTAAAACCCGTAAAGCCGCGGACCAGTGGTGCCAGGCCAAGCTGACCCGCAAGTAGCCAGGCACCACAAAAACCCACAATGGCGAACAGGAAAAACGTCATTTGAATGGCTGCCAGCGGATCAAACAGTAGCGTGAGAAACTGCGGCACCGAGTAGTAGAGTGATTGAGGATTGGCAAATTGTGGAATGCCTGCACACTGTGCCGGTGTAAACCAGGGTACGGCCAAACCGTTGTTGAGAAACCAGTAGTATCCGTTTAACAGGTGCGGCATAAAGTAGCCATAGTCGGCCGCCAGCAGGCTGTCTTCGTTCGGTAGCAGATCAGCTGTAATCATGAGCCAGCAGGCAATGGCTGCGATCAATGTCAGCGGGAATGTCAGTCTTTTGAGTGGCACGGGCGGACGCGCTATCCTCAATGATTTTGCAGCCAACGATACCTGTCACTGACTGCAGTGACCAGTGACCAGTGATCTGAGACAAGAGACAAGAGACAAGCATCGAGCGCTTAAAAGAAAAGAGAAGAATGATGAGCAACATCCACTATGGCCAGTTGGCCCTTAATCCGCGTATCCGCTCCCGTATGGTGCAGGGCATTAATGGGCTCGATGTACATATCCTTGAAGCCGGGTTCGAGGAGCAGGGACGCCCGCCTGTGCTGTTGCTGCATGGGTTTCCTGAGCTGGCCTTTAGCTGGCGTCATCAATTGCTTGCGCTGGCAGATGCGGGCTATCACGCGATTGCACCGGATCAGCGGGGTTATGGCCTGACGACGGGCTGGGATCGGCGGTTTGGTTGCGATCTCAGCCGGTTTCGTATGCTGAATCTTGTCACCGATGCGATCCAGTTGGTGTCGGCGCTGGGGTATCGTACCGTGGAGGCGGTCGTAGGGCACGATTTTGGCTCACCAGTGGCCGCCTGGTGCGCCTTGATTCGACCTGATGTATTCCAACGGGTCATGTTGATGAGTGCGCCGTTTGCAGGCGCGCCTGGGATGCCAGCTACAAGCGCCTCTGGTGGCCGGAGCGGATCACTGATGGCATCGCTTGCGGAACTTGACCCGCCGCGCAAGCACTACCAGTGGTACTACGCAACGCCTGCGGCCGAACGTGACATGCTCCATTGTCCCCAGGGATTACATCAATTCCTGCGAGAGTACTACCATGTGAAAAGTGCTGACTGGACGGCTAACCAGCCGCAGGAACTGCCAGACTGGTCACCGGCTGCAATGGCCAAGCTACCACGTTACTACGTCATGGATCTGGGCCAGACCATGCCGCAAACCACAGCGTCCCTGGCGCCGGAAACCGCTCCGGTCGATTGGCTGCCGGATGAAACCCTGGCCGTTTATGTGGATGCGTATCAGCGCTCCGGTTTCCAGGGCGGGCTCAACTGGTACCGATGTTCTACCGAACCGGTCTTGTCGGCGGACCTGGCGCTGTTTGCAGGTCGAACGATTGATGTGCCGGCTGCGTATATCGCCGGCGCGGCGGATTGGGGAATGTATCAGTCGCCTGGCGCATTAAAACGTATGCAGGAGACCGCCTGTACGGATATGCGGGATGTGACAGTTGTGGCAGGAGCGGGGCACTGGGTCCAGCAGGAACAGCCGGCTCAGGTGAACCGGCTGCTGCTGCACTTTCTCAGGGACTAGTTTAGGAACTGGCTTAGGAGCCATCTTCGGTGTTCGTAGGTAATCCTACCAAAGCCCGTATTTTTGCACCTCGTTGCGACCAACCACCATGTGATGCACCTCGTCGGGTCCGTCAGCAAAGCGCAGGTGACGCATGTCTGTATACATGCCAGCCAGCGGTGTCCACTGGGAAATGCCGGTGGCACCGTGCATCTGGATGGCCTCGTCAATAATGCGGCAAACCTTCTCTGGCACCATTGCCTTGACCGCGCTGACGTACACACGTGCTTCCTTGTTGCCCAGGACATCCATCGCCTTGGCAGCCTGCAGCACCATCAGGCGCATGGCGTCGATGTCGATGCGGGCACGGGAGATGACCTCCAGGTTTTTGCCCAGTTTGGCAATCGGTTTGCCAAAAGCCACGCGCGTGGCTGAGCGTTTGACCATCAGTTCCAGCGCTTTTTCAGCCTTGCCGATTGAACGCATGCAGTGATGAATTCGCCCTGGACCGAGACGCAACTGGGAGATCTCAAACCCACGACCCTCGCCCAGCAGAATGTTCTCTTTGGGCACGCGTACGTTGTTGAACCTGATGTGCATGTGACCACGCGGTGCGTGGTCTTCGCCGAAGACCTGCATACCCTCCAGGATTTCTACCCCGGGTGTGTCCTTGGGTACCAGAATCTGCGACTGCTGCCGGCTGGGTGCTGCATCAGGGTCAGTTTTGACCATGGTGATCATGATTTTGCAGCGTGGATCGCCAGCACCAGAGATGTAGTACTTCTCGCCGTTGATGACGCAGTCCTCACCGTCCAGGACAGAGCTTGGGCGGATGTTCTT
>CAYGNA010000130.1:3295-9378 GCA_964351065.1 uncultured Pseudomonadales bacterium | reverse complement strand
CACTCCAGGATCTTATTACGATTCCACACGGTGGCGGAACCTCGTTATTTCACGCGTTTAGTGCAGCCGCTGCGCTTGAGCCAAGGCCCGACAACATATTCCTGATTCTTGACGGGCTGCCAACCCAGGGCGAGCGGGAAAACGATAGAACAGTGATCAAGTCGCAGGACAGAGTCAGGCTGTTTACTCGTGCACTGAATGAATTACCACAGGACATCCCGGTTAATGTCATCCTGTTCCCAATGGAAGGGGATCCCATGGCAACACCCTATTTCTGGATTCTGGCACAAGCGAGTGGCGGCGCTTTCCTCACGCCCTCCAGGGACTGGCCCTGATGAGAACGCGCCGACGTGAAATTGAGGGTATCAGCCTCTCCTTCCTCGATGTTATTAGCTGCGGGTTTGGCGCCATTATCCTGCTGCTCGTGCTGACCAAGGTGTTTGAGCCCGTGATTCTGGAGGATACGGTCCGCAACCTCGAGGGTTATCTTGCGGCACTACAGGAGGACCTGTTTGAGATCCGCGGTGAGACCACCCAACTGGACCGTGAACTTATTCGGCGGGAAGACAAAAAAGTCGAGGAAATTGAACGCGTGGCAAAGCTGCAGCGGGAACTGGATGCGGCGCGGGCAAAATTTGAGGCTACTGAAGACAAATCCCGCGTCGCCAACGTAATTGAAGGCAGGCTCGCCCAGGCAAGACAAACCTTGACGGAAGAAATGGAGCGACTGCTCGCCGATTACCAGAAAGATCTCGACAACAACACCATTGGCGGCATCCCGGTTGACAGCGAGTATGTCATCTTCATTATCGACACCAGCGGCAGTATGCGGGAATTCGCCTGGCCCCTGGTTATCCAGAAAGTCAATGAAACACTTGCTGTGTATCCCCGACTAAAAGGCATCCAGGTGATGAATGACCAGGGTGACTATATGTTCTCCCAGTACACCAATGAGTGGATTCCTGATACTGCAGCGCGGCGCGCCGCCATCCTCGACCGGATGGAAAGCTGGAATGCCTTTAGCCGATCCAGCCCGGAGCGAGGCATCATCCGCGCCATCTCGACGTTTTACCAACCAGGCAGAAAAATCTCGCTGTACGTGTTTGGTGACGACTTCAATGGTCGTTCGATCAAGACCGTGGTCGATGCGGTTGACCGAATCAACATGACCGATGCTACCGGCCAGCGACTCGTCCGCATTCACGCCATAGGTTTCCCCGTCATTTTTGCCCAGCCGGTCCAGTTTCAGGCCTCCGGTTTTCGGTTTGCCCATCTCATGCGGATTTTGTGTGAGCGCAATGGCGGCACTTTTGTCGGCCTGAACGACTACCGACTGTTGTAAGCACCTGCATTGTCTAAATGGGTATAACCCTTTAAAATCCTCGAATGTCGGATGACGCGCTGGATCTGTCTGGAACGCTGGTGGGATCCCTTCCCACATGGCCGACAACCCTCCAAAATTTTGTTTCCCTGGCACTTCAGCCAGGCACCAACCGGGCTGAGCTGATCGCGGCAATTGAGCTGGATCCCGCGCTGTTAGTTGGCGCGATTGAACTGCTGCCGTTTGGCGCAGCAGCAACTCCCTGGCATACCCCATTGGATGAGCCGCTGCTGCGATCCCTGGCGATTATCTGGGCCAATGCAGCACTCGCGAAATCGAATTCAACTGAGCCAGCAACAAGGTTGCAGCCAGGCGAGCCAAACACCCGGGGCGGTACAGCCGCCCGGCAGTCCCTGCTGGCAGGTGCCCTGGGTGGGGACGACACCAGCCGAATTGCAGGACTCTTTGCCGGTGCAGTAGTGGACTGGTGCACCACTGTCGACGCGGTCGCAGACCTGCTCTCGCCCCTGGCTCTGCCACCCGATGTCCGGGATGCTGTTCGATACTGCAGATTGCCACTTGACCAACTCGGCGGATTATCCATGCCAATCCGGGCAACAGCAGCGGCAGGTACCCTGCTGCCTTACCTGGATCACGGTGGTGACCTGCCGGCTGACCTCAGAACCAGTGTCACGGTCCTGCTGGGCATCCCGTCGGAAAATCTTTACGCGGCGCTTGGTAGCACAACTCGCCAGTTTCAACATGTCCATCGAGACCACACTGATTCACTGGCCACACTGTTGCAGGATATCAATACCAGCAACGCACTGTACCGCGCCAGGGCTGAAAACAACGGGCAACTACCTGATTCCATCAGGCAGATCGCGCGGCTGATGCTGGCGACTGACAGTCTGTATCACTTTGTCGAACGGGAGGGCGAATTGTATTGCCATACCAGCGACTTCACGGCAGAGATTGCCCATACACGGATTGGTTGTGCTGTTGCGCGGGCGTTTTCACTTGGCAAACCAATCGCTCGACCCGTAACCGAGGCGGTTGATGTTGTTGACCGGCAGCTTATTGATCGCCTCGGTGCTGATTGCCTGCTTGTCATCCCGCTGGGATCTGGCGCTGGCGTCATCGTCTGCGGTGTCACCAGCAGCCTCAGCGACAAACTGCTCGCGACTACAGGCAAGCTACAGGCATTTACCGACCTGATCACGAGGCTTTGCCTGGTCAAGCGCACGGCCAGCACAAACCAGCATGAGACTGTGTCCCTGGCGGAGATTGATCGGGAAATTCGTGAGATTACTCATGAGGTTAACAACCCGCTTACCACCGTCCGGAATTACCTCGCAACACTGTCGCTGAAGCTGGGACCGGCTGCGAACGTTGAGCATGAGCTCAGGGCGATTTCATCTGAACTGGCCAGGATAGGCAGGATAGTCCAGAAGTACGCCACAATAGGCAGGGAGGAGCAGTTGGTCTATGAGGTGATTGATCTCAACGACTTGATTGGTGACCTGGTTGCTGTCGTCTCCGAGGGTTCAAAGGCCAATTTTGTCTGTCACTTCGACCAGATGCTGCCACCCATGGAATTTGCCGCCGACGCACTGCGCCAGGTTGTGCTCAATCTCCTCAAGAACGCCAGTGAGGCGCTTGCGGGCACCGATGACGGCACAATCACGATTTCTACCGAGGGCGCTATCAACGTTGGCGGACATGCGTACACGGACGTGACGGTCACAGACAACGGCCCTGGAATGACGGCCGCCGCGCGCCTTGCCCTGTTTGACCCCGCCCCCAGGAACGGCCCAGACGCCAACCCCAGCACAAAGGGTGAAGGCCGGGGGCTTGGTCTGTCTATCGTTCGACAGCTGATGACCTCCATGAACGGGATCGTTAGTTGCCGTGATGCCCCAAATGGGCGCGGCACCAGTTTCCAGCTTCTCATCCCAATCGGATCAGAAACCCAAAATCCCCAGACCAACAATTAAGGAAGACAACCCGATGCCACAGCTGACGCTTGATATTTACGAGGGGGTTGCAACTATTTTTTTCAGCAATCCACCACTCCAGGTGATGACACCTGGCACCATGAACGAGCTGAACGGCCTGCTGCCAAGACTCATTGAGCCAGATATCCGTGCCATTGTCTTTACTGGTACTGATGCCAACTTTTTTATCCGCCACTTTTCTGTTGAAGAACTCGACAACCGGACCCGCGGTAGCGGAGAACAGTGGGACGTCAACATGGACGATTTGCTGCTGACGATCGAACACCTGCCCAAGCCTGTGATCAGTGCACTAAATGGCTCAGCCAGTGGGGGCGGCCTGGAATTTGCGCTTGCGACCGATATACGTGTGGCCAAGGACGGTCCGTTTCGGTACGGACTTCCCGAGGTCTCTGTCGGTATCCTGCCAGGCGGTGGCGGCACCCAGCGACTGACTGAAATTGTGGGCCGCGGCCGGGCGCTGGAGTTGATGTTACGCCCTCGCCTGCTGACACCTCGCGAGGCACATGAGCTGGGCATCATTGAAGAGCTGGTGCCAGGTGATACCGCTGAAACCGCATTGGCGCGTGCCCAGTCGATGGCCGCGGAAATAGCATCACGTTCACCGCTGGCGGTTGCGCACATCAAGCGGCTGGTACGGGGCGCAGTATCGCCCGTCACAAAAGACATGCTGACATTCGAATCCAAGCTGTTTGGCGAACTGATGCAGACACCTGAGGCTAAAGCACTACTGGCACGGGTCGCGTCAGAGCATAAGCGGGAACGCGGCGAAAACTGAGACAAGCCTGTGCGTATTGTACTTGCCCCCATGGAAGGGCTTGCGGATGTGTACCTGCGGCGCCTGATTACAGCCCAGGGTGGGTTTGACTGGGCAGTATCAGAATTTGTACGCGTGGTTGACCGACAACTGCCGGATCGGGTGTTCCTGCAGATGTGCCCCGAACTTGCCCAGGGTGGCGCTACGGATGCCGGTACCAGGGTCCGCGTGCAACTTCTGGGTAATCATCCCGAAGCCATGGCAGCTAATGCCCGCGCAGCAGTGGCACTCGGCGCGTTTGGCGTGGATATCAACTTCGGCTGTCCCAGCAAAACCGTTAACCGAAGCCAGGGCGGCGCCATACTTCTCAAGGAACCGGACTCGCTGTTTACCGTCGTTTCTGCAGTGCGCGAGGCACTACCGGCTGAGATAGTCGTCTCCGCCAAAATGCGACTTGGGTATGACGACACCACGCTCATGCTGGACAATGCTGCGGCGATTGAAGCGGCGGGCGCAAGTGAGCTTACTGTTCACGCCAGGACACGGGTGCAGGGCTATGCGCCACCCGCGAACTGGACGGCACTGGGGCAGATTCGTCAGCACGTCAGCATTCCGCTGATTGCCAACGGGGATATCTGGTCGCTGGCGGACTATGCGGCCTGCACCGCGATTGCGGGCACCCCCGACGTGATGCTGGGACGCGGCGCGGTGCGCCACCCTGATCTGGCGCGGCGTATCCGTGACAATCGATCTGAACCGCTTACCTGGGCTGCCGTTTTTGAGTTGATCCAGTCGTTCTGGACGGAGGTGCGCTGTGCGCTCTCCGCCCGCCACTGTGCGGGTCGGCTAAAACAATGGGTTAATCACCTGCGGCACGTGCATCCTGAGGCTGAGATCCTGTGGCAGCGGGTCAGGGGGGAGCGTTCGCCTGAAGTGCTGGACAGGCTACTCGGCCTGGCGCAGCCTGATGTGAGTATCGCGTTGTCTCGAAGGTGATCGCACGTGGCAGTTGACCTGGGCTTGTGTTCTGCGCACTCAGGCGCAGAAGAGTACAACCGACCAACTGTCGCGACAAACCCCGACACACCCAATAATCTAGAAAGTCGTTCTAGCGGTGTAGGTGAACGTGCGTGATTCGCCGGCTTTGAGATCGATGCTGTATTCCTGGGTTATGCTGTCCAGTTTTTTGCCGTCTGCTGTCTGACTGACTATGCTCCAGTCACCGTAGAGCCTTTCATGCAGTATCAGCGTTGCGGGTTCAGACTTGGCATTACGCAACGCAATTTCGTAGGTCACCTCTACGGCCCTGTCACCCAACCGGCGCCAGCTTTTCTGGGTTCGCTCCGCAACCAGGTCAAACGCCTTGCCGGTGGTAATCTCGATCGTTTCGCCACCGGGCGTATGTCTC
Organism: uncultured Pseudomonadales bacterium; assembly: GCA_964351065.1. Classification (GTDB taxonomy): domain Bacteria; phylum Pseudomonadota; class Gammaproteobacteria; order Pseudomonadales; family Azotimanducaceae; genus JANQJA01. The sequence goes on along the minus strand of CAYGNA010000130.1, from coordinate 3,877 downwards.
ACGCGATCTTCACCCAGCAGGCGCAGCACACCTGAGTCATCCTTGAAGACCCGCACGCGACCCGCTGGAAAAGGATCACCCAGACCGTTTCGCTTATTGTTCTCGAATGCAAAGGTGACATCGAACCGGTTGGACTCGGGCTGTGGATTCTGGTGCGTCATCACCTGCGTGGTTAACTTGTAGGTTCGCTTCACCTTGATGTTGCGCGCATCAAACAACTCAAGTTGTTTGGTCTCATGATGTTTGATGTCCACCTGCACCGGGACGCGATACACGTAAACGTCACCCAGGGCTTCCGGCGCAATATCCGCCCCATTCGAGAATGTCTTTGCCTCTGCCCGCATCATCATGGGTGCATCGCGCTGCATCCGCGGGGTCTGTTGTTCACGGTTAACATCACCTGCAACCAGGTTAACGTGCGCTTTGTCATAGTTGATACCGCTCTGGTTTTCAACCGACACCCGTGTCGACAGATTAAAGGCGTCTTCGGTTTCGTTCAGGGTCAGCAGGTGTTCCGCCTGCCAACTGAACGCATCTGTCACATAACTGGTTTCAATCTTCTGCACCCCCTTAATCTTGTTG
>CAYGNA010000130.1:0-3285 GCA_964351065.1 uncultured Pseudomonadales bacterium | reverse complement strand
ATCTTGTTGTTGGCTTTCCACACAAGGGTCGGGATTGTCTTTAGTCCCTCCGGGATATAAGGCAGCGACACGACGCCCTCGGGCGCGATTTCAATTTCATCACCAAACTGAACGATTTCCGGATTAATAGATAACAGGATGCCTTCACGAAGATATTTTTCGTACTTGTTATCCTGCAAAACGCTGCGTGAATACTTGAGCTTCCTGCCAATATAGCGCTCAAGCAGCGTCTGCTTGTTTAGCAGGTCAAACTGGTAAGACTGGGAGATAATGGTCAGCTGACTGCCCCTGTTCAGGGAGCGAACTATCACGCTGCCGGCATCTACCGTATGTGCCACCTGTTCGAATTCCAGGTCGAAAGTACCCTCGGGTAGCACTGTCTCTCTCACGTCACGCACAACCGCAAACGAGTTATAGATGGTGAGATCAACCGCAATGCGATCGGACTGGGACAGTCGCAGCACGTGGGTATTCGCCAGCGCTGAATGTGCCAGCAGCACTAACAACAAAATGGAAGTACGTATCAAATCTGTTTCTCCCTTCCCGACCAATATGGATCGCGCACGAGTCGACGCTGAATTTTGCCCGTGGGCAGCCGTGGCAGGTCATCAGCAAAGTCGATGGCCCGCGGACATTTGAAGCTGGCGAGTCGCTGCCGCGCAAATGCGATGATGTCAGCGCCAAGGTCTGCATCAGCGCTGATACCGGGCTTCACCTGGACAACAGTTCGCACCTCTTCACCCCACTCTTCATTTGGAATACCCACAGTACAGACCTCGTGCACCGCAGGATGTTTCATGATTTCGTTATCAACTTCCTGGGGATAAATGTTCACGCCTCCGGAGATGATAACTTCTGCGGTCCTGCCCGTCAGGAAAAGGTAGCCGTCTTCGTCAAAAAAACCCATATCCCCCAGCGTGAAGTAATCGCCACGATAGGACGAACTGGTCTTGTCAGGATCCTTGTAATACTCAAAGCGATCACCACTGGCTTTCATGTAAATCGTGCCTACTTCATTAGGGCCAAGCAGATTGCCTTCTTCATCCAGAATACGGTTATCGAACTGGGGCGGCGGTTTGCCAACCGTACCCGGTTTCCTGAGCCATTCCTCGGCGGTGACAGTAAAGCCACCACCACCCTCGGTGGCAGCGTAATACTCGTTGATGACGGGTCCAAACCATTCGATCATGGCCTGCTTCACGTGGACGGGACAGGGGGCCGCACCATGATTGACATTGCGCAGGCTGGTGACATCATACTTTTCGCGCGTTTCTGCCGGCAGTTGCAGGAGGCGATGGAACATGGTCGCCACCATGTGGCAGTGGCTCACGCGGTGCTGCTCAATCAACTGCAGTGTCTCTGCCGGATCCCACTTGTCCATCATCACCACAGGTACACCTGAGATCAGCGCCCGTACCACACTCATCAGTGGCGCGGCATGATAGGCGGGCCCGGTCAACAGACAACAGTCATCAAGTGGCTGCATGGGTGCAACGCCGGTATTCCACATGGGCAGCAGTGGTTCGCGGCGCTCGCGCCATACGCCTTTCGGCCGACCTGTGGTACCTGATGTGTAAAGCATATAGCGACCAAACACCGGATCACCAATATCACTGGCATCCTCATCAGCGAGCAGTCCAGCGTAGTCGGAGAAGCCGGCGCCAGTCTCGGCATTGCCATCAACCATCATGTTGAGCGCAAGCGCCGGGCAATCGTTGACCACCTGCAAGGCCGCGCCTTGATAACGTTGTTCGGTAATAAAAACGCGCGCATCACAGTTGTCGACGATGTAACTCACCTCCTCACCCGACAAGTGCCAGTTGATTGGAGTCAGGCGCACGCCGCTGCGCAGGCTCGCCTTGTAAACTTCAATAAACTCAGGCCGATTGCCCATTAGCATGGCAACAGAGTCACCCTCACGGATACCCGCGCGACGCCAGGCCCGTACCAGCTGATTCGCCCGCGCATTCAGCTCGCCAAAAGTGCGCGCGCCATATTGGGACGTGACAGCCATTCGATCGGGTGTGTCGCGCGCATAGACGGCAAGGGCCATGCCTGACCGGGCGGCCTCACAGATCTCTTCCAGTGTTGAATAGGGATAAGTAGCCATGGGACTTAAATCTGCTTGTCGCGGCCAGCCCAGAAGGGCTCCCGCACGAGGCGCCGCTGGATCTTGCCAGTTGGCAGTCGCGGCAGATCAGCAGCAAACGTGATGGACCGGGGACACTTGAATGCTGGCAGTCGCTCTCGCGCAAAGGCAATCAAAGTCTCGGCGAGGTCATCATCCGGCGCAAAATCATCATTCAGTTGGATCACCGACTTCACCTCTTCACCCCACTCTTCGTTAGGTACACCAATGGTACACACATCCAGCACTGCTGGATGCTGCATGATTTCACTGTCTACTTCCTGTGGGTAAATATTAACGCCACCGGAGATAATGAGCTCAGCCGTCCTGCCGGTGAGAAACAGGTAACCATCCTCATCAAAATAACCCATATCGCCCAGGGTAAAGTAGTCACCGCGGTAGGAAGACGACGTCTTCTGCTCATCCTTGTAATAGTTGAAGCGACCAACATCCGGTGCTCGCATGTAGATGGTACCCACCTCACCCTGGGCAACGTCATTGCCCTCATCATCCAGGATGCGGTTGTCAAACTCAGGCCCCGGTTTACCCACGCTGCCGGGTTTGCGCAACCATTCATGTGAGTCAATCAGGAATCCACCGCCACCTTCGGTTGCAGCGTAGTACTCGACCAGTACTGGGCCAAACCATTGGATCATTGCGTGTTTGACATGTACCGGGCAGGGCGCAGCACCGTGTACTATCTGCCTGATGCTGCTGATGTCATAGCGGGCCCGGACATCGTCCGGCAACTGCAGCAATCGATGAAACATGGTTGCAACCATGTGGCAGCGTGTCACTCGATGGCGCGCGATCAGGCGAAGTGTTTCCTCCGGATCCCATCGATCCATAAACACGACGGGTACACCCGACATCAACGGTGTAATCACATCAATCAACAGAGGCGCCGCATGATACGCGGGACCCGTACAAAGGTTCACGTTGTCATCCCCGACAAATCCGGTTTCGCTATGATCCGGCATCAGCGGCGGCTTCACCTTGCGATACACGCCTTTGGGTCGGCCCGTCGTACCAGACGTGTAGAGCATGCCGCCCCCCATCAGCGGGTTATCAATGTTTTCAGGTGAAAGACCGTCGCAGGTTGTCATCAGGTCAACAAAGCCTTCTATCTCACCCCCGACAGACAGCCTGCCACGCAG
>CAYGNA010000129.1:5329-9420 GCA_964351065.1 uncultured Pseudomonadales bacterium | reverse complement strand
GGGTTTCCCAGTTGTCGTTGCTGTCGATCACGGTCGCACCGGAGAAAAGTGCCATCTCCGGATCAAGCAGCGCCCCGGTTACACCAGCATCCGCCAGCGCCGGACCACGCGCCCGGATCACCACCGTCTTGGGTTCGGTACCGGTAATGATCAAACCACCAATCAGCACGTTGTCGCCGGTGCCGACAAAACCTCGGGTTGCCAGGTTTTTCAAGCGGCTGGCGGGACCAGCCCCGGGTATGGTCGGATCCAGGGGGGCAATGTCCTCTGAGTCTCGCACGCCGTCGTTGTCATCATCGTCATCATTCAGGTCAATTGTCCCGTCACCATCGAAATCCGGCTCGGGTACAAGCGGATTCAAATCAGCAAGGGACTCGAACACATCACTAAGCCCGTCGTTATCCACATCCTGGGTGTAAAACTCATAAAAGTTGGGACGCGGCGCAATGGAGAGCGCCAGTTGCGGGTCGGCCGCACTATAGGTTTGGGTGAGGAACTCACGTTCATTCATATACAGTCGACTCTGGGTCCAGCTCACCGGTGACCAGTAGCGCTCACGGAACACAAAACAGGTAGGCAGTGCCAGATCACAGGCTGAGTAAAACTGGGACTCGAGCCCGGATTGGTCAATGCGCGCCGTCAGCAAAATGTCACCGGCGAGCGTCTGCTCCCAGAACCACAGATCGTTCGCGGGCTGGTTCGGATCTGCACTGAACACCCGACGCGCGGTGCCGTCGCTGTTGAGCTGATAACCAAAAATCGTGGCCAGCAGGATATTGCCGGATTCATCGCGCGTATTCGGATCCGTCACGCTAAAAGCACCCACCAGGAACTGATCCCGGAATCCGGCGACCACCGCGGGATCAGTACTACCCGGCACCACCGGTACTGCCAGTGAATATAGCGAATAAAACTCACCTTCCTGGGTACCTACCGAATATATGCCAACGCTCTCGCTGTACTGGTTCAATTGTGTCAGGACGATCTCAGCGCCTGTCGACGGAACGTTAACAATCACGCGACCACTGGCGTCAATCTGCCACGTAATAGACACGCCGCCGTCCCGCAGCAGGCCCGTGCCACCGGCAGCAAACTCGATGACATCAGCGCTGAAGCGTCGGCCCTGTGCTTCGGCGGGATTGATCTGCGCATGGACCAGCAGTTCGGTGATACCCCAGGGCGTATTCGCCCCGGTGTTGGCGCTTAGCACCGGGGTTTCCGCGAGATCAAGAAAAAAGCTCGTACCAGCAGATTCATAAGGCACGGCCGCTGCATTGATATCACCCTGCAGTTGTACCCGATCATTATCATTCTGAATGGAGAGCTCGTTTACCGCGCGACGATACAAACGGAAAAGATCACTGTCGTCACCCAGCGAATAGATGGTCTCGGACAATGGCTGGGAGAGCACGCCAATTTGCAGATTGCCATTGTTCTGGATAAAGGCATCCGCAGCCGACTGGGTCACGAGGCCCAGCGAGGGCAGATCACTCACCAGGCGGAACGACAGGGTCGCGTCCGAAGCGTCAGACTGCATTGTTATCTGTACGGCCCCCAGCGCGTCCAGACTCCAGGTAAACGGTGTGCTGCCATCACGCGAGATATAGGTACCGGTACCACCTTCATCGAACTCGTAGGTCTGGCCCTTGATCTGGGCCAGTGAAACTGACGGATCGGCGATTGCACTGGTAACCGTTTCGATGACTCGCGCACCCGTCACTTCCTCGAGCAAGATGGGCTCAAAAGCACCAATAGCCGGATCTTCAGGTGCCGCATCCGCCACATCGGGCACACCATCACCATCAGCATCGTCAGTTACCAGTGGGTTGCCGCCCGCCAGCACCTCGGCAACATCGTTAACAAGATCGCCGTCCAGGTCCTGGATGTAGCGCTCATAAAACACCGCCCGGGGAGCGATACCGATGCTCTGCTCTGTGGTGCCAGGGGTGAGATCAACCGGGCGTAGCTCAAACTCCTGCACATAAACGCGATTACCTTCTACCCGCACAGGTGCCCAGTGGCGCTCACGGAATACCACACAGGTTGCTGGCGCAATAACCGGGTCACAATCACTGTAGAAGGTCCAGGGATTGGTCGACTGGTCAACATGTGCCCGCAGTATGATTTCCCCGCTGGATTGATTCTCCTGCCAGAACCAGAGATTGACCGAGGGTGACCCTGGCTCTGCACTGTTAACCTGATCAGCTGTGCCGTCAGCATTGAGGCGGAAACCGAAAACAGTTGACAGGACATAGCTACCATTTTCGTCAACCGCGTCAGGGTCTGTGACCTGAAAACTCCCCAGCAGGAAGTCATCCTCAAAATCGTTCGCTACCGGCCCAGTGCTGGTTGCAATGATGCCCAGTCCATAATCCGAGTAAGTCTCATCTGCCAGTGTCGCGACTGAATAGATGCCGAAGGTGTCCACAAAGGCTTCCAACTGCCGGATCAGCACCACAGCGCCGGTTGAAGGAATGCTTATTTCAAGCGAATCGATCGACGGCAACTGCCAGGTGACAGCCTCGCCGGTTCGGCGCAGCGTGCCTGTACCATTGGCCTCAAAATCGACAATCTCTGCATTGAACCTGCGACCAGGAATCTGCTCAGGTGTCACGGATGTCATCAGCAGTACAGCGTCGGCACCCCAGGGTTTACTCGCGCCAACATCAATGGTGCCAGGCACCGCGCCGCTTAAGTCTATATAGGTTCGCTCACCACTGAATTCGACATTCACCGGTGCTGCATTAATATCGCCCATCAACTGCTGGCGAAAATTGGGGTCGACAATCGACGCAGTCGAAGTGCCAGTTACCCACACCCGTACGTTGTTGTCATTGGTAAGCAGATACCAGGTTTCATCACCGCTTACTGTGAGCACTTCGATCTGCAGATCGCCGTTGCTCGCCACAAACGCATTGGCGCTTTGGGTTGTTGCCAGACCAAGGTCAACGAGTTGGGACGCGAAAAAAAAGCCACTGCTCGAGTCGTCACTTTCGGGCAACAAGTCAATCGCCAGCGAACCATCCGTGTTCACGCTCCAGGTTAGCGGCATACTGCCGCTGCGGTTTGAGTATTGGCCCAGGCCACCACCGGCAAAGCTGAAGGTCGCTCCCTTGTTTTGACCCAACTGGAACGACGGGTTGTCAATTGAGCCGGGCGCTGTCTGAATCAACCGGGCGTCTTTCACTTCATCAGCGGTGGTTGCTGTAAAGGTTGATACGGATGGCTCCAGCGGTGCGATGTCATTGATATCAAGCACACCATCGCCGTCGTCGTCTGTATCTACATCATTCGTCAAACCATCACCGTCGGTATCCAGGGACGGATCATCGGATGCATGGCCAACAGGTACAAACGTCAATAGCAGCAGGGTTAGCAGGAAAGCAGGAATTCGGGCCAGGGGATTTTTGTGAAACAACTAAAGGCTCCATTGCACGATAGACAAAACGGGCAGACCGCATCAGGCGGACACCGCACCAGGGTTCTTTGAAGGGACTATCGGCAGATCAGGGTAGACCTTTACAACTCTCGTTGAGCCAGACGCTCGCCCAAATGTAACGGGGCAATTTTAATCAGCACAAAAGCACAGTCAATCTCCGTTCATCTGGCTGGAGTTGGTCGACCATCAGGAAAAACCGAACCTGCAAGTGCAGATTCGGTTTGCTCCTGAGGCAGTTTTATTCAACCCTGATTTTCTTCTCATTACGGGCCACGGTTGATTCACCAATACCGCGCACGGCAGTAAGTTCCTCAGCAGAATAAAACTTTCCGTTCTCGGTGCGGTAGAGCACGATGGCTTCTGCACGGCGCAGACCAACGCCGTCAAGGACGGCTGCCAGCGTACTGGCATCTGCATCGTTAATGTTGACGGTCTGGGCAACAGCCATTTGCGTGGCGGGCGCGTCTGCCAACAGGACATTGGCCCAGCAGAGCGTCAGCGCTGCCAGAAAAGACGCAAACAGAGTTTTTACTTTCATGGTGGTTCTCCTTGGTTAGTTTGATTGCTCTTGCAAGCGAAGGAGAATTTACGCCAGCGAGATACGACGGTAAGTAAGTGAATTGCCAGATGATGCGTAGCCGATTCAGGTGTT